>USHK01000106.1 GCA_900554375.1 uncultured Sutterella sp. | reverse complement strand
GAGATTCATGAGCGTCTCGTGGGCTCGGAGATGTGTATAAGAGACAGAAGATGAAGCACGGCCGCACGACCTTACCGGCAAAACTGTACATCCCCTCAGGAGTTAGGATTGATTTAATAGTTTTCATAGTGCGTCCAAAAAGCAAATTAATCCGATGCAAATCTCAGCGCTGCTGAGGTGGCGATCGGCATCACGACTAAAGAAAAAAGCGTGAGCGCGCCGACAATTAAGAAATAAGCTGCTGAGTTGATCCCGACAGCCACGGCTTCTGCAGCTCCTGCGCCGAAAATCAAAACAGGAATATACAGCGGAAGAACAAGAAGCGATGTCAGGACGCTTCCGCCTCTGAGTCCGAGCGTAAGCGCAGCACCGACGCTTCCTACTAAACTCAATACCGGAGTGCCGATAAAAAGCGAACTCATCATGACTAAAGCAACATCGGCTTGTAAATCGAACATTAGGGCAAACAAGCCGGAGATAAGAGTCAGAGGAATCCCTGTTGTCAGCCAGTGCGCGAATACTTTAGCAATAACAATTACGGTTAAGGGTTCACCGGAAAGGAGCATCTGTTCCAGGGTTCCGTCGGCATAATCATTGGCAAAGAGACGCGGAAGCGAAAGCAGCGCTGCTAAAAGTGCGGCAACCCAGACAACTCCGGGTGCAATCATTCTTAACAGCTGCTGATCCGGTCCGATTCCCAGAGGCACCAGAGTCACAACCACAATGAAGAAAAAGACCGTATTTAAAACATCGGATTTTTGACGAAGAGCCAACTTGAGATCTCTCCGAACAACAGAAAGGAATAACCGAAACATGATTAACCCGCCTCTCCCGCCAAATCGTGTTTTTTAATCATTCTGCCGTTTAACCAGCGGCCGCCGGTCAGTTCGATGCGCTGAATATTCTTGGCAGCAATCGGGACTTCCTGATGTGTTGTCAAAGCTACAATTCCGCCTTCATTGACATGGCCGGCGATGAGGTTAGCCAAGTTTTCTACTGCTTTGACATCTAATGCGGTAAAAGGTTCGTCTAAAACCCAGAAGCCGGCGTGCCGGCTCAAATAAAGACGGGCAAGCGCGACTCGTCTTCTCTGGCCTTGAGAAAGATGGCGTGTGTAGTGATCCTCAAAGCCTTCGAGACCGACCATTTCTAAGGCGTGATCTGCTTGTTCCTTAGTAACCGGATGTTCCCCGATTTCACAATTGATAAGAAGGTTTTCACGGGCTGTGAGCTCGTCTTTTACACCGTTTAAATGACCGATGTAGACGAGATCCTTCCAAAACTCTTCTTTGAGTTTTTTTATGGGTTCGTTTTTCCAAAGGATTTGCCCCTCCTGCGGCTGCATTAAACCGACAAGAAGCCGAAGGAGGCTAGTCTTTCCCGTGCCGTTCGGACCCGCAATGCGGACCAGAGTGCCGGCAGGGCACTGGAAATTCAGCTTGGAAAACAGCAGCCGCTCGCCGCGTACGCATCGAACCGACTGAAGTTCAAGCTTGGCTTTCTCTTCTGTCATAAATTTTTCTAGTTGTATCCGGATGAAAAAATTTTAAGAATTGCCGATTAAACAAACCTTATACGCGCCGCAAAAATTCAAACCAAAATTGAACCGAAATAAAAAATTGGATTCCCTTTTTGCCTGTCAACAGACTAATTTTTGGTATGTGTAACGGATAGTGTTACATTTTTTATATGAATTTTGATACTAACTTACTGTTTTTACGAATTAATTTAATTGAACTAATTCCTAACTATTTATAGGGAAAATGCTTAGAATATCCTTAAGTTCTCGGGGAAATTCGTCCCGGGAGTGTGAGTTTTAACAAACCCCTGCAACTACTGAGAAGATGCTTCTATGACAGAAACTAACTATCAATTGATGCGGCGGCAAGGTGTCTCAAGACGCAGTTTCCTTAAATTCTGCTCTTTGACAGCCGCTTCCCTCGGACTCGGTGCAAACGGCGCAGCGGACATCGCCCACGCGATGGAAACTAAACCACGTACTCCGGTTATTTGGCTCCACGGCCTTGAATGTACCTGCTGTACTGAATCTTTCATTCGTTCCTACCATCCGCTGACCAAAGACGTCATCCTTTCGATGATTTCTCTGGCCTACGACGACACACTGATGGTCGCCGCCGGTGAACAAGATCACCAGGCTCTCGAAGACGTAATGAAAAAATTCAACGGCAACTACATTCTGGCTGTTGAAGGTTCTCCCTGCCTCGGCGCTGACGGCATGTTCTGCCTGCCCGGCGGAAAACCCTTCCTTGAAAAACTGATGCACGTTGCTAAGGGCGCCAAGGCCGTTATCGCCTGGGGTTCTTGCTCGTCCTGGGGCTGCATCAACACCGCCAAACCGAACCCAACAAAATCTGTTCCTATTACAGATGTCATCAAAGATAAGCCCATTATCCGCGTGCCGGGCTGCCCCCCGATTCCGGAAGTCATGACCGGCGTCATTACTTACATGCTGACGTATGACCGTCTGCCCCCGGTTGACGCTCAGCTGCGCCCGAAGATGTTCTACGGCCAGCGCAACCATGACAAGTGCTATCGCCGCGCTCACTTCGACGCAGGTCAGTTCGTTGAAAAATTCGACGATATCGGCGCAAAACTCGGCTACTGCCTCTACAAAGTCGGCTGCAAGGGCCCTGTTACTTACAACTCCTGCTCTTCTATCCGTTGGAACGACATGCTGTCTTGGCCGGTTGAATCCGGACATCCCTGCTTGGCCTGCTCCGAAGACAACTTCTGGGATAAGGGCAGCTTCTACGCTCACGAACCGACCATCCTGCCTCCGAGCTGGGGTCTTGGCATCCAGGCTACCGCTGACCGCGTAGGCTTGGCTGCTCTCGGTGTCATCGGTGCCGCTGTGGCGGTTCATGCCGCTGCCAGCGCCGTCGCTCGCGCCAAGTCAAAAGAAGTCAACAAGGACATGGGAGTAAATGAATAATGGCAAATAAGAAAGTTGTTGTTGACCCTGTAACCCGAATCGAGGGTCACTTACGTATGCAGGCCGTCCTCGATGAAAACAATGTCATCGTCGACGCAATGTCAACCGGCACAATGTGGCGCGGTCTTGAAGTCATTCTCAAGGGACGCGATCCTCGTGATGCTTGGGCCTTTGTGGAACGCGTCTGCGGTGTCTGCACTGGTATTCATGCTTTGTCCGCCGTCCGTGCGGTTGAAGATGCGCTCGGGATCAAGATTCCGAAGAACGCCAACATCATCCGCAACCTGATGAACGCTACGCTGTACAGCCAGGACCACCTGACTCACTTCTATCAGCTCCACGGCTGCGACTGGATCGACGTCGTCTCCGCTTTAAGCGCCGACCCGAAAAAGACCAGCGAAATCCAGCAGTCCATCTCAACGCACGCCCTTTCCTCCCCTGCTTACTTCAAAGAAGTTCAGGATCGTTTGAAAGCATTCGTTGCCAGCGGTCAGCTCGGTATTTTCGCAAATGCTTATTGGGGCAACCCGGCTTATAAGCTTCCTCCGGAAATCAACCTGCTCGGCGTTACTCACTATCTCGAAAGCTTGGACTTCCAGCGCGAAATCGTTAAGGTCCACGCCATCGTCGGCGGCAAGAACCCGCATCCGAACTATTTAGTCGGCGGCGTTCCGTGCCCGATTAACATGAGTGACACAGGCGCTCAGGGCATCATGATCAACCAGGTATGGATGAACTTCCTGCGCGACGTGGCTAAGTCCACCATCCGCTTCATCGACGAAGTCTACTATCCTGACTTGATGGCAATGCAGGCTTACTACAAAGAGTGGTACAAGATCGGCGGAGGCCTGGCCAACAAGAATCTGCTCTGCTACGGAGACTTCCCGGCATATGCCAACGATATGTCCGAAAAGAGTCTGCTTATGCCGAACGGCGCTGTTATCGACGGCAAGTTCGATCAGATTCTTCCGGTTGACCTTAAGGATCCCAACCAGATCAAGGAATTCGTTGATCACTCTTGGTACTCCTATCCGAAACCCGATGAAGGTCTGCATCCTTGGGAAGGCATTACCGACCCGAACTTCGACCTCGGCAAAGCCGGCGTCGACTACGAAGGCACCAAGACCGACATCAAGTGGCTTACAACCAACGCCCGCTACTCTTGGATCAAGGCTCCGAGATGGAACGGCCACGCTATGGAAACCGGTCCTCTTGCACGTATGGTTGTCGCCTACGCCAAGAAGATGCCGCGCCAGAAAGAACTCGTCGACCGCGCTCTTGCTCAGGCCGGCGTACCTGTCGAAGCCCTCTTCTCCACACTCGGCCGTACCCTCTGCCGCGGTTTGGAAGCCAAGATGTGCGCTCAGCTCATGCTCGAATACGTGGATGAACTCGAAGCCAACATTAAGGCCGGTGACGAAGTGGCCGCCAATATGGATAAATGGGAACCGAGTACTTGGCCGAAAGAATGTAAAGGCGTCGGTCAGTGCGAAGCTCCGCGTGGCGCTCTCGGACACTGGTGCGTTATTAAAGACGGCGTGATCGAAAACTGGCAGGCTGTTGTTCCGTCTACCTGGAATGCTTCTCCGCGCGACACCAAGGGCCAGCTCGGTGCTTACGAAGCCGCTCTGCTCGGCACACCTGTTGCCGTGGCTGATCAGCCTCTCGAAATCTTGCGCACAATCCACAGCTTTGACCCGTGCTTGGCTTGCGCAACTCACGTCATGTCGACCAGCGGTGAGGAACTCTGCAAAGTTCAAGTCCGCTAATTAGGAGGTTTTATGAAAATCTCGAAATGGGCATACAGTATTGAAGAAGGCCCGATTGAACCCGTGTATGTCTACGAAGCGCCTGTACGCTTCTGGCACTGGGCTCAATGCGCCGCATTCTTCATGCTGGTCATTACGGGTTTCCTGATTGGCTGGCCGCCGCTTGCAAACTACGCGACCACTTGGGACACCTACTTCTTCGGGCATATCATCATGCTGCACTTGGTGTGCGGTATGCTGTTCGCCGCATTGATGCTCTATCGTATTTATTGGGCATTCGTCGGCAACAAGTACTCCCGTATGATCTTCATCCTTCCGTTTTGGGATATGGAATGGATTAAAGGTATTTTCGGCACAGCCTTCTACTACCTTTTCCTGAACAAACACCCGAAGGAATATGTCGGTCACAACCCTCTGGCCCAGACGGCTATGTGCCTCATGTACGTCCTCGGCTCCATCCTGATCATTCTCACCGGTTTTGGTCTTTATGCCCAACAGTGGGGATGGGATACGGGCTGGATGTCCTGGTTCGGCTGGGTTACAGCATGGCTCGGCGGTCCTCAGCCGGTGCGCACCTTCCATCATCTTCTGATGTATTACCCTGTCTCTTATACACATCTCCGAGCCCACGAGACGCTCATGAATCTC
>USHK01000105.1 GCA_900554375.1 uncultured Sutterella sp. | reverse complement strand
TCGGAGATGTGTATAAGAGACAGAAGTAAAGCTTTAGGCCCTCGGCGTAATTAATTAAAGACGCGATCGGCTGATGGGCTTCGTGGGCAAACATCGCAGACAGTTCACTCACAACACCGGCTTTTTCTAACTGAAAGAGATTCTCTCTGCTCTCTCGAGCTTCTTTTTCGGCTTTATCCTTTTCCTTCAGTGCGATCGTCAGATCTAGAGTTCTTATGCTGACGATTCTTCTTACAGAAGCTGTATACAGAAGAATTAAGATCAATAAGGCTGCGAGGCCGTATAGATAATGGCGGTATCGCTTTGCAAACCCTGTAAGTCCGGTTTCTTTTAAATACTCATAAGGCCCGATTTCCAGAGAGCGGTATAAGGAGGACACCGGCGTAAAGTCGCTGGCAAAACCCCAACTATCTCCTCCCCTCGTCCGATCCATCGTAAGCAGTCCCACTGAGACGGTTTTAACTAAATTCGAGTCCGCCTTAGGTAAAGAAGCAAAGACAACATCCGGATATAAATCTGTAGATACCTTGCAGGAAATTAAAGAGTCATTTTTAGGATTTAGTACTCTTAGAGTTCCTTTAGCTATCGTCCCGTCCCTCTCGAATTGCTCCAAATCACAAGTCTTGAGGATCCCAACGTCAACTTGTTTATTGAGCACCATGGAGGCCACATCCGGTATTCCATAACCTGTGTAAGTAATACCGGAGAACAGTTTCTTTGGATCTAAGTTTTGAAGAAGCAGTTCTCCCAGAGCAATAATCCAGCCGTCGAATGAATTAGGATCTGTCGCGGCAACGGATACTTTAACCAGATCGGAAAGAGTATTAAAACGAAAATCATTGGCTCGGACCACAAACACGGAGCCTACAGATTTCGAAGGATCTTTGGCTCCTTGAGGATGACGTGTTGCAATATGACGAGCCCCGGCGGATTCAGCCACATAAGCAAAGAATCCGCTCGGTGCAATAAAGAAATCGAGCTCACCTGCTTTAATCGCCTTTTGCAGGTTTTCAAACGACAACTCGAAGGACTTGATTTCATATTGGGGAATCACCTTTCTCAGGTGTTCCATCGTAGGTCCGAAGGTTTGAACATAAAACCAGGGGTCAATCGTATCTAAGATCCCAATAGTAATCGTCTTAGACCAGACAGAATTCGCGCAAGCTACGCCAAGGACAATCATGAATAAAAGTTTAGAAATTGACCTAGACACAACTTATCCCTTGACAAGTTAAAGATTTAAACTCATTGAAAAGAAGGTATGAGGAATCGGGTTAGGCGATATTTAACTGCTTCAAACTATCTTGTATTCGACTAATGGACGAGCCGGAATTCGCTGAGCCCGAATCGTCTTGTATCCGAAACACATCGCACTAAAACATTCTTCGTTTTCTTCAATCCCTAACAAAGCTCGAACCTCTTGGCTTCTTTGTGCAGCAGCTGTTGCATAACCGGCAAAACAGCAGCCGATATTCATCGTCTCTGCCGCAAGATTGAAGTAAGTCAGATTAATTCCGCTTTCAACCGCGCCCCAAACTGCGGTTTTAGGTCCGATACTGAAAACAACGGAAGGTGCGTTGCGAAGGATCGGATCCTGTCCTGCTCGATAACGCTCGAGGATGGAGTCAATTTTGTTGGCGTAGCGTTTTCCGTAAACCGGATCGGTTCGGCAGTCTCTGTCAAACCACTGCGCGATCAGCTCCAAGAATTTTTTAGTCGTTTCCGGCTTGGTGATGATTAACCGCAAAAAACGATTGTTTCCGCCTGACGGTGCGTATCCGACTACTTCAAGGATCTTTTCGATCTCAGGTTGTTTTACCGGCTGTGAAGAAAAATTCCTGTAAGACCGCCTTTGCTTGAGAGCCTGAATAATGGTTCTTGAGGCCGGAGAAGAAGGCATTGATGTCTTCTCTAGATCGGCAGCTGAAATACCGTTGTGGATGGCCGCTCCCGTCGGACAATATGCGGTGCATTGACCGCAGTCGTTGCAGAGATACTCGCGTCCTTCCATCATTTTAGGACGGCCGTCCTCGAGGGTTAGCAATCGTTTTGGACAGACCAAAATGCAGGTACCGCAACCGATGCAGTTATCTGAACCGATGGTGCAATGAGTTGGCATGATCTTCTCGCTTGGTTTGAGTTTGGAATATTTTTCTGTTAATGAAATTTTCTCAAAAATTCGCTAATGAATCCCATCTTTAAGTCATCGTTTTATTTTTTTTGTCGGCGAGATGAATCGCCTTTCAAATTCTTTTTGATGTTATCGTAATCGTCCCTGCCGGGAAGATAAGAAACCGGATTGACACGAGTCTCGAACCTCGTCGGACGGAGAGCACTTACTGGCAGACGTAAGCCGGCTATGAAACCGCTGATAAAAGAATTATCTACCATGTAAGCTCCGAAAAGAACGATTGTCCAAATGAACCGCTTCAGCTGATATATATTGTCCTGTGCTTGCAGCATTACAGGAAACATTGGAAAACTAACAAGGTCTTCTCGGGATTTAGAGATTAGGAAGAAAAAAAGGAAAGGTTCGAGCTAACTTTCTAGTTAGGCAAAATGTTTAAAGCGCCGGCCTGCCACTAGGACAGTTTCCGGCGCCCGCCGTTAAGACGCACTTTTTAGAGCTAAGCCCCACATTCCGATGGGCTCCCACCGCTCGGATAGGAGGATTCCCATCGTCTGCCAACATTATAAGGGCAACGATATATGTATACCGAGTTCTAATTGAAGAGTTGCCAACTGGGGCTGTAGAACCCAGCCCGGTAAACCTGTTCTTCTAGCTCAAGATGAAGAGCTTTCCATTTCAAATTCTTAGTGCTTCACGCGCACCAATTCTTGCAAAGACCGCAGCCGAAGCCAACCCGTCACCCAAAGCCGATTTTTCACCCAGTATTCCGCCGACAATTTCTCCGGCTGCGTAAAGTCCAGGGATTACTACTCTTTGCCTATTCAGCACTTGTGCTTTTTCATTAATAAGCAGGCCACCCAACGAAGATTTTATTTTGGGAGAAATTCTGAGTTGTTTTACCACTTCAAAGGAGGATCTTAAAAAATAGGGATCCTTGCCAAATTCGTCGTCAATCTTCAGACGACAAGCTTTTGCATATTTATTCAATGCTTCAAAAGGATGATCAAATTGCTGCGGCTTGCTTTCCCCTCTCACTTGACTTAAACAGACTAAGTCTGCTGCGTGATTATTTTGAAGAAGAATGGCTTCGTAAAGGGATTGCACATCCAGATCCTCTCTACAAAATCTTTTTCCCTGCTCATTAAGAAGAATGAAATTGGCCGGGTTAGACAAGAGCTCTTCTATTTCATTTGAATCCGAGCACAGATCAAAAAAACTCATATGCAAACACTCAGCGCCCATATCAACAGCGGCGGACAAAACCATCCCATCGCAATCCTTATTTCCTATGTACTCCGAACCGGCCAACAAGTTGAAATGGGAAGTCACTAATCGTCGATTCGCCGCAAAACCTCCCGCACAGAGCAAGACTCCTTTTTTCGGCGTCAATTCGATTTGACTCCCCTTCTTTTCAATAATTACGGTCGGACACGAAATTGTTTTTGTTTTTAAGCCAATAACTTCACATTCATAAGCAACGGTACAAAGGGGCGATGAAAGGGCCGCCAGCAAAAATTCAATGTACGTCGCCCCTCCTCCTTCCAAAGGTTTATGACTCCTAGGATAGAGTGTGCCGGCTTCTTGAGTTACACGATCTTTAAATTTAAAACCCAAATGCTCCAGCCAGCTTAACGTTTCCTGTGCACCATATGTGTAGGTTCGAAGAAGATTCGGGTGACTTTTCCCGCGGCCTTGCTCCATGACATTTTGAAAGTGCCTTTCGGGAGAATCATGAATATCCAGCGGAAACTGCCGTTTCGGATCACAGGCATTAATAAATCCGTCCGAAAGCCTTGTAGTTCCACCCGGCTGGGATGACTTTTCTAAGACAAGTACATGCGCACCTGCTTCTACAGCCGTTTTGGCTGCACAAAGGCCCGCCATTCCAGACCCTACGACTATGAGATCAGGATTTGTTGCCATCATCACTCTTAATCAACATCAGTTTTTGCGCAAATTGAACGGCGTTTCTTACTCCGAACTTTGAAAACACGTTGGCACGATGAACTTGTACCGTTCGCTCAGTGATTCCCAGCCGGTCGGCTATCTGTTTATTTAACAACCCCTCGGCTATAAGGTAGGCAGTTTCTTGTTCTCTCGGACTTAGCGAAGACCAATTTTGATTAACTTCCGACTTTTCTTTTGCCTTTTTTCGTCTGGCGTGGTCCAGACGCACGGCCTTTTCGATTGCTACTAACAGGCTCTCGTCTTTAATCGGCTTCGGCAAGAAATCCAAGGCCCCGTTCTGCATGGCTTTTACGACCATTTCTATGTCAGCATGCGCACTGATAAAAATGACCGGAATTTTGTGGATAAAGCCGTTCAATCGATTCTGAAGCTCTAAGCCGGTTAATCCGGGCATCCGAACATCCAGCACGACGCACCCGGGAACTGTTGGATTATCATGCTCCAAAAAATCTTCTGCACTACAGTAAGTCTTAACAAGCCAGCCGTCGCTTTCAATCAAAAATTTATAAGATTCACGGACACCAATGTCGTCATCAACGATCCTTACTACGGCAAAAGAATCAATGTCTTCCATCTTATTTTTCCTCTATGGCCTTACTATACAGGAAGGCAGTTACCTTTAAACCCGTAGGAGTATTTGATGCAAATTCGACATGGCCCTCATATGATTCGGAAATTCTCTTTACGATCGATAGCCCTAAGCCCAAACCTCCTATTTTTGTGCTCCTTAACGGTTCTATTAAGTTCGCTAACGCTTCCTCAGAGAGCTTCGGCCCGTTGTCAGAGACCGTAATCCTGATTCCACCGTTCTCGGAATAAAGTTCTAAAAGGATTTGCGGACGTGTTACCTGACTGGTTGCCTCAATAGCATTCTTAATTAAATTTCTCGCTATTAATTCGATCTCCAAGGGATCGCCGATAAACTGAGTATCTTCATGAGATTCAAATCGAACCAACGGGGTTTGTTGAGAATTTAGATAATTATCACAAATGGACTTCAACAGTTCACTGACCGAAAAGCTTTTCCAATCTGAGGGCTTGCCTTTGGCGTATCTCTGGACATGCTCAATAATCTCTGAAGCGCGGCAGCTCTCAGCCAGAAGTCTAGAAATCGCAAACGACAGTGCCTCCTCATCAAGGTTTCCTTTAGAAAGACGTCTTTTTATCGCCAACGAATAGTTGGATATGGCTGCCAACGGTTGTCTGAGTTCATGCGCTACGATGTTCGACATTTGGCCAACGATCGACGTCTTCTCCAAGTTATGGTAGTGCTCTTCGGCCTCTGTCTCTTATACACATCTACGAGCCCACGAGACGCTCATGA
>USHK01000104.1 GCA_900554375.1 uncultured Sutterella sp. | reverse complement strand
CGAGATTCATGAGCGTCTCGTGGGCTCGGAGATGTGTATAAGAGACAGGTGAAGCGAAGGGCATCGGCGCCGATTTCGTTGATGCCCTCAGGATAATGTTTGCGAAGTTTCTTCTCAACAATCGGAGCTTTTTCCGGCTGGCGGAGACCGGTTGTGTTTTTCTTAACCAGTGTTTCTAGATCCACACCCTGAATAATGTCGATCGGGTCCAATGTGTTGCCTTCAGACTTGGACATCTTATTGCCTTCAGCGTCGCGAACGAGGCCGTGAATGTAGACATTCTTGAATGGGACGCGGCCGGTGAAGAAACGAGTCATCATGACCATGCGGGCAACCCAGAAGAACAGAATGTCATAGCCGGTAACGAGCACGGAAGAAGGCAGATAGATATCAAAGGCCTTCGGATCGTTAATCAGGGTGGAGAAGGGGACGAGGGCGGAAGAGAACCACGTATCGAGAACGTCTTCATCACGATGAAGTTTGACGCCTTCGCCTGCCTTCTGCTGGGCTTCTTCTTCGGAATGAGCGACATAAACATTGCCTTTGTCGTCATACCAAGCCGGAATCTGATGGCCCCACCACAGCTGACGGGACAAACACCAGTCCTGAATATTAGAAAGCCAGTCCTTATAAACTTTTTGCCACTGTTCCGGGAAAATATTAACCAAGTTTTCCTGGACTGCTTCCAGACCGAGATCGGAGAGGGACTTTCCTGGGTAACGGCAGCCTTCCGGAGCGGGCTTACTCATTGCCAGGAACCACTGTTCTGAGATCATCGGTTCAACTACCTCACCGGTTCTCGGCACCAACGGAACCATGTGTTTATGCGGTTTGATACCGACGAGAAGACCCTGGGCCTTCAAATCTTCGATGACAGCCCTACGAGCTTCATAACGATCCATACCGCGGTATTTTTCGGGCACGTTATCGTTAAGATGTGCCGTCTTGGTCATGATGTTGACCTGCTCCAGGTTATGGCGCTTACCGACTTCAAAGTCATTGAAGTCGTGAGCCGGCGTAATCTTCACGCAGCCGGAACCGAACTCTTTATCCACATAATCGTCAGCAATGACGGGGATTTCGCGGTCTGTCAGAGGAAGCTTCAATTTCTTACCGACTAAATCTTTGTAGCGTTCGTCTTCCGGATTGACTGCAACGGCCTGGTCGCCGAACATAGTTTCCGGACGAGTCGTTGCAACAACGACGCCTTCGGAGCCGTCAGCAGCCGGATAACGAATTTCCCAGAGATGTCCGTCTTGTTCTTTCGGTTCGACTTCCAGATCAGACACAGAAGTCTGAAGTTTCGGGTCCCAGTTAACGAGACGGCGCCCTCTGTAGATCAAGCCCTTTTCGTAGAGGTCGACGAAGCAGTCAACCACCACCTTGGCAAGATCGTCGTTCATCGTGAAATAGAGGCGGTCCCAGTCAAGGGTGTCGCCTAAGCGACGCATCTGCTTGAGAATATTGCCGCCGGAATATTCTTTCCATTTCCAAATTTCATTCACGAATTCGTCCCGAGGCATATCGCGGCGATTCTTGCCTTGAGCTTCGAGCTTGCGTTCAACAACGATTTGAGTTGCGATACCGGCGTGGTCGGTTCCGGGCAGCCACATCGTGTTATAGCCGTTCATTCGGTAGAAACGGGTCAGGGAGTCCATCACGCTGTGGTTGAAAGCGTGACCCATGTGAAGAATACCGGTGATGTTCGGCGGCGGCAGCTGGATAGAGAAGGAGGGTTTACCCTTCTCAAGGCCCGCCTTGAAATAACCTTGTTTTTCCCAGAAGGGATACCACTTGGCTTCAATCGAAGCCGGATCGTAACTCTTAGCGAGTTCTTTGTTCTGTGTTTCGCTCATGGTGCTGAAATGTGAATATGCGAATCAAAAATAGAATTTGTTATTTTCTCACGTATTGAGGCTTTCCGCGAAGAACCGAGAAAACCTAAAGAAAATAAGTTACTAAAACTGCAAACAAAACGCTGCTGCGTTTTTGTTCAAAGGAATATTACAAAGCGGATTCTTCAATAGTTTGCATCAAATTACCGGAAAGATCGTCTGTAAATTTCTTCGCAGTCTTTAACAGTAAGGTCAATAGGGTCGCAATCAAAAGCCAGAGGAAGAGAAGTTCTGACTTCTTGTGCAAAACGCGGCAGCTCATCAGCCTTGATGCCGAATTGGCTCATCGTTAATTCAGCCACACCGCATTCCTGCAGCAAGTGCTCCAATGCAATAAGAAAATCTTCTGGCTCATTAGCTTCTTTATAACCAAGCGCCTTTGCCATCTGTACAAATTTCTCAGAGCAAAGTTTCCTTTCAATGAAAAAGCCAAAGTACGCACGGCAAATCAGTACAAGACCTGCCCCATGCGGAAGGCTGGGATAGTAGGCACTCAAAATATGTTCAAGAGAATGCTGACTAAGCAGCTTACCTGTCGACATAACAAATCCGCCTAAAGTATTGGCGAATGCAACGTTTTCTCTTGCTTCTAAATCTTTTCCGTCTTTTACCGCTCGTCCCAAGTATGCCCCGATCTTTTCTATGCCCGTCAAAGAAAACATTTCGTTGAATGGATTAGCCTTCTTAGACAAATATCCTTCTGCCAAATGGAAGAACGTATCTAATCCTTGATAAGCAGAAAGCCCCGGAGGAACCGAAAGCATCAGCTCAGGATCCACCACGGAGAGGACGGGGAAAAGGCTTTGAAAGCCGATACCAAGTTTTTCTTTCGTTACCGGATTTGTCACCATGCCGCTGTTATCTGCTTCAGAACCAGTCCCCGCGGTTGTCGAAATACAGACAACGGGCAAAGGAGGATTCACAGGTTCTTTTCTTCCGCCTGTCCCTTTTTGGCAGTAATCCCATATATTTCCGGGATTCGTAGCGGCAAGCGCGATGAGCTTTGCAGAGTCCATTGGAGAGCCGCCTCCGAACCCTATGACAAAATCGCATTCCGTTTGCTTAGCCTTTGAGGCGGCAGACATGATGTTGTCTGTCGTAGGATTTGGCTCAATTCCTTCAAAAATCTCGAAAGAAACATCTGACTGCTTAAGCTGTTTCTCTAATTCGTCCAAGTAACCAAGTCTTTTTACAGAACCGCCGTTGGTAATGGCGATCAAAGCCTTCTTACCCGGCATGCGGTATTGATGAAGCTTCTTAAACGATCCGGAACCAAAAACGAACTCAGTAGGAATACAAAAAGAAAACATGAGAACCTTTTGAAATGACAAACAGTTTATGCACTTTTATTGAGACTCTTGAATTCTAATTCTATCTTCGTCTATCCAACTGACCATTAAAAGCAAGCTGTTAACAAAAGGAAAACTGCTGCAGCCGAGGTAAGCACCACATCAGTGGCACCTGACTGAAAAGAAATCACACAGAAGAATTCGACCAAGTGGGGAAGGGATCAGTTCTGATTATTCCCTCAGCAGATTGCGGCATTCTTACCCGCAATTCTTCCAAAAACAAACGCCGAAGTCAGTGCTACACCGCCTAACCGATCGTGTCCGTGAGGGCCCCCGGACGCTTCTCCGCAGACATATAAACCTTGAATAATTGAACCGTCTGTTTTTACTACCTCTGCATTTTTATTGAATTTAATTCCGCCGCAGCAAAAATGAACAGCCAATTTTTCTTTACCAAAATAAAAAGGAGGTTGATCTATTTTCTGTGTAAAAACCTTTTTTCCGAAAATCGGATCTAATCCTTCCGAGACATACTTGTTGTAGTTCTGAATCGTTTCTTCTAAGTTCCGAGCCGGGACACCCATTGCTTCTGCCATTTCTTTAATCGTAGAAGCTTTTTTCACTGTGCCGTTCATTAATTTCACACCCAGACTGGCTCCTTTTTTAGACTGGGAATCTGTAATAGCGCACATTTCCCGCTTATCTTGTTCGAGAATCGCATTGGAAACTTCTCGCCAAGAAGCCGCTTCATTTACAAAGCGGAAGCCCTGGTTATTGACATAAATATCCGCACCCACATAATCAAGAAGGCGGCCGCCCCAGAAAGGTATGAGCTGAAGATATTCAGCATCTTTGGTTGCAGCCCCCAATTTCTGAGCCATGATCAACCCGTCCCCGGTGGCTCCGTCAAAAGATTTTCGGTTCGGATTTGCTGTTGTCGGAAATTCCGTGCCTAATCTCGGATCAAATTTGGTCCTAAGTTCGACATTGGCTGTAAAACCGCCCGTCGCAAGGATAATTCCCTTTGCAAAGAGATTAGCTACGGAGCCGTCGGGGTTTTGAACTCTAATCCCGGTTACTCTTCCGTCCTTTTCAAGGAGCTCTAAGGCCTTAGTATTCAGTGCTAATTTGGCACCCATTCTTTTTGCCGAGGAGAGAAGTGCCATCACGTAGTCATAACCGGCACGAACGAAATTCGTGATATGGCTGCGGGGGTGAAGACCGGCAACGGTTTGATAGATATTTCCGTCCCATTTAACCCCCATTTTTTCTAACCAGTAAACGGTATCTTCGGAATTATCACAGACAATTTTGGCCAACTCGACATCATTTAAATAACCGCCGACCTCTAACATGTTTTGAAGCATGAGCTCGGGAGAGTCATCTATGCCAGCTCTTTGTTGTCTTGGTTTATCAACTGCAGCCACGTATCCCGTCGATAGGATGGAATGTCCTCCGACAACCGGGGATTTTTCGAGAATAAGAACTGACCCTGCGCCGGACTCTAATGCTGAACATGCGGCCGTGAGCCCTGCGACTCCTGTTCCTACAACAATAACGTCCCAGTCCTTTACTTCAGAAGCAAAGGAAGGAAGACTTGAGAGAAGCATAGACGCGAGAAGGTTTCTCCTGGACAGCATTAACGATCCTTTTCTTTTACTGCATTCAGCTTGTGAAGGGCCTCGATAGAGGAGTGGACAGACATTTTCTCAAAAGCATTGGCTCGATGCATCTTGACGGTTGCTACAGCAATATCCAGAACTGCGGCGATCTCCTTATTGGATTTGCCTTCGGCAGCGAACTCAAAGATTTCTTTTTCCCTAGGTGTCAGAGATTTAAAGGCTTTTATTATCTCCTGATCCTCATGCGATGCTCCGAAGTTATCTAAACTTAATCGGCAGGCCTCCTCAATAGTCTTGTTCAATTTGAGATGGTTGACGGGTTTTTGGAGAAAATCAAAAGCGCCTCTTTTTAAAGTATGAACAGCGGATTCGACGTCACCATGGCCTGTAAGAAAGATAATAGGAAGGGCTTTTTCTTTGTTGTCGATCAGTTGTCTTTGAAGTTCTAGGCCGGTCATGCCGGGCATGCGCATATCCAAAACGATGCATCCGGGAACCTTGAAGTTTTCTTCATGAAGGAAGTCTTGAGCAAGAGAAAAATCAAGGACCTTCCAACCCATCATTTCCAGCATTAATTTCATTGAGCGAAGAAAGTCCTTGTCATCATCGACAAGGCGAACTATAACCTGTCTCTTATACA
>USHK01000103.1 GCA_900554375.1 uncultured Sutterella sp. | reverse complement strand
CTCGAAATCATCGATGTCGAAAAACCTGAGGGCGTCATCGTTCAATACGGCGGACAGACTCCGCTGAAACTGGCTCGTGCTCTGGAAGCCAACGGTGTTCATATCATCGGCACGTCGCCTGACTCGATCGATGCTGCTGAAGACCGTGAACGCTTCCAGCATTTACTGCAAAACTTGGGTCTCCATCAGCCGCCTAATAGGACTGCTCGTACCGAAGAAGAAGCCATTCGTCTGGCTGACGAAATCGGCTATCCGCTCGTGGTGCGTCCGAGTTATGTGCTCGGCGGCCGCGCAATGGATATCGTGCACGACCGCAGCGAACTTGAACGCTATATGCGTGAGGCAATCAAGGTTTCTTTCGATTCTCCGGTTCTCTTAGACCGCTTCTTGGATGACGCGGTTGAAATGGACGTTGACGCCGTCTCAGACGGTAAGGAAGTCCGAATCGGCGGTGTCATGCAGCATATTGAACAGGCCGGTGTTCACTCCGGAGACTCAGCATGCTCGATTCCTCCGTACTCACTTGATCCGGCCATCGTTGAAGAGGTAAAACGTCAGACACGCGAAATGGCTCGTGCCTTAAACGTCGTCGGTTTGATGAACGTTCAGTTTGCGATTCAGCACGCTTTCTCCGACCATCCCGAAATCTTTGTGCTGGAAGTCAATCCTCGTGCCTCCAGAACCGTCCCGTTTGTTTCCAAGTCCACCGGGCAGCAGCTCGCCAAGATTGCGGCTCGCTGCATGGTAGGCCAAAGCCTGGAAGACCAGAAGCAGCCGGTTGAAGTGGAGCTCGATCATTACAGTGTCAAAGAGGCCGTCTTCCCGTTTGCCAAGTTCTTGGGCGTGGACCCGGTGCTCGGACCGGAAATGCGTTCGACCGGAGAAGTTATGGGTGTCGGCCGCAGCTTCGGCGAGGCTCTGTTTAAGAGTCAGTTAGGGGCGGATTCTGCTATTCCTAAATCCGGACGCGTCTTCATTTCCGTCAAAGAAGAAGATAAGCCTCGTCTGCCCCAGTTGGCTAAGAACTTCACGGAGGCTGGCTATCAGCTTGTTGCTACTCGCGGTACCGCTAAAGTCATCCGCGAAGCAGGATATAAATGTGACGTCGTTAACAAGGTATCCGAGGGTCGTCCGAATATTGTGGACGAATTGAAAAACGGCACTATCCAATTGGTGATTGCAGTCGCAGCCGAAAGCCGCTCTGAAATCGCAGACGCTTCCGCGATTCGCATTGCGTCATTGGCTAACCACGTAACTTTCTACACGGCTATGGCAAATGCCTTGGCTGTGATTGAAGGAATTCGTCATATGCAGGATACCGAGGTTTATGCGCAGCAGGAGCTGCATAAACACCTTCAGCACTAATTTCATTCGTATGAGCGCCTTCTTCCAAGAAGGCGCAGTTAACCGGGAGAGAATATGCCCTTTAATCTGAAAAATCGTTCCTTACTGAGCCTTGTGAACCACACACCTGAAGAGATTGATTACTTGGTTTCATTGGCTGAAGATCTTAAGAAGGCCAAAAGAGCCGGTACGGAACGTCCTCAGCTTCGCGGAAAAAGCATTGCCCTGATTTTTGAAAAAACTTCTACACGTACTCGTTCTGCCTTTGAAGTAGCTGCCTACGATCAGGGCGCCCATACGACATTCTTCGATCCGGCTGTTTCACAGATTGGTCATAAGGAAAGCATTAAAGACTCCGCTCGTGTTTTGGGCTCTATGTATGACGCGATCGAATTTCGCGGCTTCAAACAGGAAACGGTTGAAGAGCTTGCTGAGTACGCCGGTGTTCCTGTTTTTAACGGACTGACCGATGAATGGCATCCGACCCAGATGCTCTGCGACTTGCTGACCATGAAAGAGGCCAGCGGAAAGCGCTGGAAAGATATTTCTTTTGCTTATCTCGGAGATGCCCGCTTTAACACCGGTAATTCTCTGCTGCTTGTCGGCGCAAAAATGGGTATGGATGTTCGTATCGGAGCACCTAAGGCCTACTGGCCCTCTCAGGAACTGATTGACATGTGCCGAGAATTTGCCAAGGCTTCAGGAGCTAAGATCACGATTACTGAAGACCCGGAAGCAGCGGTGAAAGGGGTGGACTTCATCCATACAGATATTTGGGTTTCCATGGGAGAACCCAAGGAAGTTTGGGATGAGCGCATCGAAGCGCTTCTGCCCTATCAAGTTAATAAAAAATTGATGGAAGCCTCCGGCAATCCGAACGTGAAATTTATGCACTGTCTGCCTGCCTACCACAACACGGAAACAAAGGTCGGAGAAGCGGTTATCAAGGCCCATCCCGAACTCGCAGGCGGAGTTGAGGTGACTGAGGAAGTATTTGAATCCCCTGCTTCTATTGTGTTCCAGCAGGCCGGAAACCGCCTCCATACGATTAAGGCAGTTTTAGTTTCCTCTTTGGCTTAAACGACGGAAGTAACGTTGCTCCGGAGAAAGCGGAGGTTCAGCCCGCATCAGGAGCAATGAGAGAATCCTCGGAACTGAATGCGCTATGATTAGCGCATTCGTTAATAAACAGGCGGTCAACGACCGCCTTTAGATTTTTAGAAAATGCCTATACCTATTACTGCCCGCGGGGCAAAGATGTTGAAAGACGAGCTTCAGCGTTTGAAGACGCAGGACAGACCTGCTGTTGTTCAGGCAATCGCCGAAGCGCGCGAAAAGGGAGACCTTTCTGAAAATGCCGAATATGATGCAGCCAGAGAGTCTCAGGCCTTCATTGAAGGTCGAATTTTGGAGCTTGAGAGCAAAATTGCCCAGTTTCAGGTGATTGATCCGACCACACTTCCGGATAACGGCAAAGTTGTGTTCAGCGCCACCGTGACGATTGAAGACGTAGAGACTGGCAACCGTCAAACCGTTCAGATTGTGGGAAACGACGAAAGCGACACCAAGCTTGGTCGTATTTCCGTCGCGAGCCCGATGGCTCGTGCCTTAATCGGCAAATCGGAAGGGGACGAGGTAGAAGTACAGGCCCCGGGGGGCCTGTCTGAATACGAAATTATTTCGGTCCAATACATCTAATTGATGCATCGATAAAGGCAGTTACTCTTCGGAGATGCCTTTATTCTTGCTGGCTAAGCGGGTGCCCAGGGTTTTGCCTTTGGCTCCCACTGCTTTTACTTGTCCCTTAGGCGTCTTGCCTTTCTTCACGGTCTTCGCCCAGGGAAGACTTTTAGCTTCCTTATTCTTGTTTTGAATCATTTCCGTCAGGCGTTTACGGTTATTGCGGGCTTTTGCACCGGTTTTACGGGGTGCTGCCGCGGCTTTTTTAGCTTTCGGCTCTTCCTCTGACTCTTCTTTTTCGGGAATAGGACGGAACAAAACTAAAAGTTTTCCGATTTGGGTAATCTTGGCTGCGCCGAGTTTGTCGGCAAGTTCTTCAAAGATTGCCGTGCGTTCTTCGCGGTCATCGCTGGGAACTTTGACTTTGATCAAGCCGTGGGCGGTCAGGGCGCGGTCCACTTCTTTAATCACGGCTTCCGTAAGACCGTTGCCGCCGAGCAGAACTACCGGATCAAGGTGGTGTGCCTTTGCCTGAAGTAAGAGGCGGGCGTTACGATCGAGGACTAATTGTGACATTATTAACTCCTTATTTGATTTTTTTGAAAGTGTAAGCCTATGCCGGTATCTGAAAAAAAACTTCGCTCAAATCCTGCGTGGATTAAGCGGCACCTAACCGACCCTTTTGTTAAGAAAAGTGTTCAGGAAGGGTACCGAGCCCGTTCGGTTTACAAGCTCATGGAGATTGATGATAAAGATAAAATCATCAAACCCGGCATGAGTGTTGTCGATTTAGGCGCTGCGCCCGGATCATGGACCCAAATTGTCAAAGAGCGCCTTACCGATAAGGACGGGAAAATTGACGGTAAAGTCATCGCTATGGATATTTTGCCCATGGAGCCGATTGAAGGGGTCCATTTCCTGCAGGGAGATTTCCGCGAGCAGGAAGTCGCAGACAAGCTGACGGATCTGTTAGAAGGCGAAAAAGTCGATGTGGTCCTCTCGGATATGGCTCCGAACTTATCCGGAGTCGCTGCAGCCGATGCTGCACGCTGTCTTCTGTTGAATGAACTTGCTTTGGATTTTGCAAAAGAAAACCTGAAAAAAAACGGAACATTCGTTTGCAAAGTTTTCCAAGGAAGCGGTTATTCTCAGTACGTTGAAGCTTGCAAAAAGACTTTTAGAAAAGTTTCCGTTCGGAAGCCGGAAGCCTCAAGAAGTTCTTCCGCTGAAGTGTATATCGTTGCGCGTGATTTGAAATAACCGGGGCAAGAGAAACAGCAGGTCTTCTTTTTGAGAAAACCTGCTGAGGTTTTTTACCCCTTGGGAGAGGCGAGTTGTCAAAAGGTTAGTGCCTTATTTGCGGTAACCGCACTTCGGGCATACGCCGTTCTCATCTAAAGCGACACCGCAGAGAGGGCAGCGGTCCACAGTTCCTTGTGGTTTATATTCTTGAGAAGCTGCATTTACGCCGCTCGTGAAAGTGATTTTGGCAATGTTGAGCTTGTCTTTCAGCAGGTCGTAGACAATTTTGATCATTCCTTCCGTAGTGAGGGTTTCCTTTGTAACGACAAGACGGCAATCGGGATAACAGGTAATGAGGTCTGTCTTAACCGGTGCCCCCTTCATTCTGTTGGAGGGTGCTCCGTTGCGGATGCCTTGTGCGTCGTAGACGGCAAGGATGGCTGGGAGCAAAGGATCATCCTCTCTAAGAATGAGAGCATGGTCGA
Source organism: uncultured Sutterella sp. (assembly GCA_900554375.1). Classification (GTDB taxonomy): domain Bacteria; phylum Pseudomonadota; class Gammaproteobacteria; order Burkholderiales; family Burkholderiaceae_F; genus Parasutterella. The sequence goes on along the minus strand of USHK01000103.1, from coordinate 710 downwards.
AGTTCTTCAAAACTTCCCAAGCAGTCTTTCGAATTTCGTTACAAGGAAAGACCATATTGACACCCGGTTCGATTGTGTCTTCCACTTCGATGGTTAAAACACCGGTATGACCGTGCAAATATTGGGCTTCGCCTTGAAAATTCAGAAAACGATGGGCGTACTGCAAATCAAAAGTCGTGATGCTTCTCATACTTTTCTCCTTAGTGAGGACTGTATTAATTTCAATTCGGTTTAATGTTTTTTCTTGGCGCACTCGGGACAGAGTCCGACAAATGTGAGGTCATGACTCTTTATCAGATATTCATTTCTTTTTCTGACTTCCTCGTCTAGAGACGCCATATAAGGCATTTCTACATCCATTACCTTGCCGCATTGCTCGCACCTCAGGTGATAGTGATTGCCGCAAATATGGTCGTAACGTTCAGGAGAGCCTGAGATGTTGCGAAGTCGAATTTCTCCTTCTTCTGCTAACAGTTTTAAGTTTCTGTAAACAGTTGCACGACTGATGGTCGGGCAGCTTTTTTGAACTTCCTGATAAACCTCGTCGGCTGTCGGATGGTTCTGCAGCTGCCTAACTGCGCTTAATACCAGTTGTCTCTGAATCGTGTTACGAGAGTTAGTCATCGCCTTTAATAACATTAAATCTTGATTGATATATTATCCTGTCTCTTATACACATCTCCGAGCCCACGAGACGCTCATGAATCTCG
>USHK01000102.1 GCA_900554375.1 uncultured Sutterella sp. | reverse complement strand
ACAGCACCGACTCCGGCAATCACATAGCGATAATCCACTCCGAACCATTTCACTTTTCATTCCTCCGAACGCTTTGAGACTATCTGTCTCATATTAGTGGCTTTTCCTCTCTGACAGAGCCTGAAAATCAATTTTGAGCTGCAATTTCGTGTGCCTTAAATGCGCATAGGAAGGAACACCGCCCGATTTGAATCTGTATGCTTTCCTGAAAATTAACGGAGGTCTGCATGATCAAAAAAACTCTTCCTTTTCTTTTGGCTGCCGCTTTAGGCCTATCTGCTTCTGTCATGGCTCAGGCTGCCGGCACTGCGCCGAAATCAAAATCTGTGCCTCTATCTCAGCAAGTCCAAGATCTCAGAGAGACCGTACTCCAGCTCCAAAAGCAAGTGGACTACCTTGAGATGCTGGTTCCGCCGTCCACGGCAGTTTTAATGCCGGACGCAAGAAAGCTATCCAGTATCCGGGTTAACGGCGCAACATTTCTAATGTCCATTGACAAGCCTTCCGGAAACGCAAAAGGCAGTGATTTTGTTCTCACTGTCGTCAATCCACAAAGCATTACTTATACCAATGTCGCCTTTGATATCCGTGTGTATGGAAAGGACGCCAACGGAGATCCGAACGCTTATAAAAACGCCCTAATGATTTCCCGTGTCACGCCGGCTCTCGCCCCGGGCCAGACAACACAGTTTCGTTTTGCTGTTCCAGGCATGACGCCGGAAGACTTTACGGCCGCCTATGTTGCCTCCATGAGCTTCGGAGGCATTGCCTCTCCCGCGACGGAATAGCAGCACTCAGAAAACTCATCTCCATCCGAGGCTCAGAAGGCTTCGGATTTTTTTTTGCGTGCTTATTTGTACTAAAAGAAAAGTCATTGAAATTATTCTAATTGTTACCAAATACCTCTTTTGGGATACTTGTCACAAGAACGTAAAAACCGTACTGCACAATCACTTCTTTATTGTTTTTATTAGATAAAACCCTTAACTAACGGGAAATAATCCCATTTCTTAGGAGTGATTCAATGAAAAAACCGTTTTATAAAGTGCTGTACGTGCAAGTTCTTGCAGCCATTGTTATCGGTGTTCTTTTAGGTTTTTTCTTCCCCGACATCGGCGCATCTATGAAACCGCTTGGGGACGGCTTCATTAAACTCATCAAAATGCTTATCGCACCGGTGATTTTCTGTACTGTGGTTATAGGAATTGCCGGAATGGAGGACATGAAGAAAGTAGGAAAAGTCGGCGGCTTAGCCCTTCTTTACTTTGAAATCGTCACAACACTTGCTCTGCTTGTCGGGCTCTTTTTAGTAAATATCCTGCAGCCGGGCGCCGGAATGCATGTCGACCCTGCAACCTTAGACATGAATTCCGTCTCGATGTATGCAACAGCCGAAAAGCCTCAGTCAACCTTAGATTTTCTTTTCCACATCATTCCTTCTTCGGTGGTCGGGGCATTTGCACAGGGCGACATTCTCCAAGTCTTGTTCTTCTCAATTATTTTCGGCTTTGCTCTGCAGTTTTTGGGCGGCTCACAACACCCTGTCTACGAACTTATTAAAAAAGGATCCGACATCCTTTTCCTCATGATCAACTGGATCATGAAGGTCGCGCCTATCGGGGCATTCGGCGCCATGGCATTTACAATCGGCAAATACGGCATTCATTCCCTGCTGCCGTTAGGAAAACTGATGCTGGTTTTTTATGCCACCTGCTTATTTTTTGTGCTGGGCATCCTCGGTGCGATTTGCCGCTTCAACGGTTTTTCTATTCTTCGCTATCTGGCCTATATTAAAGAAGAACTTCTGATCGTTCTCGGAACCTCTTCTTCCGAAGCAGTTCTTCCTCAAATGATTACCAAGATGCAAAAAGCCGGCGTCAGCCGTTCAGTCACCGGCCTTGTGATTCCAACCGGATATTCTTTTAATCTCGACGGGACAGCGATTTACCTTACGATGGCGGCGGTGTTTATTGCACAGGCATGCGACATTCAGATGACCTTCACTCAGCAGGCGACGCTTTTAACGGTTCTCCTTTTAACGAGTAAAGGCGCGGCCGGGGTTTCAGGATCAGGATTCATCGTGTTAGCTGCGACCCTTTCTGCCGTCGGCGACATCCCGGTTGCCGGTTTGGCACTAATCCTCGGCGTGGACCGTTTCATGAGCGAAGCAAGGTCCATTACCAACATGATCGGCAACGGTATTGCCTGCGTTGTTGTCGGCCGCTGGGTGGGAGAATTAAATAAAGAACAGTTAACCAAAACGTTAAGTAAAAAAGGCAAAGACGTAGATCTGTTAGATGAACTCGAAGACGAGATCGAAACAGAAATCGAAGAAGTCTTAACTCCTCAGCAGGCTTTGCTTCCGATTTCTATCAAAGAATCGGCTGAGCAAAGATAGTTATTCCTACGCTTCACAGCAAAAAGCCTTGGAATCCCGCAAAAGAATCCAAGGCTTAACTAAAATGCCGTAACGATTAGGAGGATTGAGAACCATTGATTTTCTCGATCAGCCCCTTGAACATTTCAAATCCGATCTCAAGAGCGGCCTCATCAGCATCGAAATCCGGCTGATGATGACCCGCCGTTCGATCAGCTCCGATCACAAAATAAATACATTTTCCGCAAAGCTGCTGAATACGCTTAATCATGATCGAGGCATCTTCAGAGCCTCCAAAATCGGAGTGAGTCGTGACTGTCTTAACAAGTGGGCATTGAGTTGCAACCTCTCTGAGACATTCAACAAGATCCGGATCATTCTTGATGTCATAGACCGTCCCAAGGTCCTCAATAGATAGTTGAACATCCTGCGACTGAGCTGTTCCTTTGAGTATTTCTTGAGTTCTCTTCACTAAGTAGTCATTAACCTCCGCCGTTTCTCCTCTGAGATCAATCTCCATGTAAGCTTGATCCGGAATAATATTTCGGCCGCGTCCGCCTGAGAGCTTGCCGACATTAATCCGAGAGGCCCCTTTACTGCTTCTTGAAATTCCCTGAAGGAGCATGAACGCCGAACAAGCTGCTGCAAGCGCGTTTTTACCGGCTTCGGGCTCACTCGCACAGTGTGCAGCGCGACCTTTGAAATCAGCATTGAACTTAGTTCCGCACAGGAAGCCATAAGGATCAATGACAACTTCACCCGTACGAGCCATCATTCCGACGTGAGCAGCGGCAAAATAATCGGCTTCGTCCAACAAGCCTGAAGCCGAAACCGCTCTGGCCCCGCGAGAACCTTCTTCCGCAGGCTGAAAAAGGAGAATAATCTTTCCTCGAAGTTTGTCGCGCTGTTCGGAAATCCATCTCGCAAGACCTAAACCGATGGCCGTATGAAAATCGTGGCCACACGCATGCATACAATTGTCATGCCGGGAACGAAAATCCAGCTGATTCGGCAAATGCTGAACGTCATCCGTTTCCTGAATCGGAAGAGCATCTATATCAAAACGCAAAACAAACGTCGGCCCGGATTTAAGGGTATCAAAAGTCGCCAGTACACCGGTAAATTCGTCAAGAATGTGAATGAACTCTTTGGGAACGCCATTGTCTAAAGCGCGTTTCGCACTGATTTTGACCTCTTCTTCATCTCGATTCAAAACGAAGGCTTCGTTCAAGATCTCCTTGCCAAGCCTCAGTTTGAACGGCAGACCCATTAACTGCTGATAGATGTACCAAGTGGTCTGAAACTCGGTCCAAGCTGTCTCAGGATAAGCGTGCAAGTTTCGTCGGTGTTGTTTGAGGAGTTGTGTTATTTGTGACATATTCAATAACCTTTCACACCGTGGAATCCTTTCTTTTCGAAGGTTCGCGCGGTGTGAAACAGTGGTTCTTATATGTAAACGGACAATGCTAACGATGTTCTCGAATCACTTCCGCCATTCGGGATAAAGCGGTCGCAACCGTCCGACGGTTTGGACCGTAGGAGAAGCGAACCCAATGGCTATATGGTTCTTTTGTCGGACGGTTGCGGTAAGGGCGAACATCAAAGAAATGGCCCGGTACAGTGATAACTTTTTTCTTGAGGCATTCATGGAAGAAGTAATCGGCGTCCGATAATTTCCCCGGAAGGTTTTCCAGCGAGGCCCAAACGTAAAAAGCACCTAGAGGCTGCGGATCCGGAACTCTTATTCCTATCGATTGAAGGCCGTCAATCATGAGTCTCCGTTTAACGGCAAATTCTTTTCTTGTGGCAAGCAATTCCGCTTCTGCGTGTCCGGATGCAAGCTCTTCAATTGCCGCTCTTTGAACGATCGTTGACGGACCGCCGTCAACCGCACTGGCGGCTCTGTTAACCATTTCAATCAAATATTTCGGTCCGACCATCCAGGCAGCTCTCCAACCCGGATACCGGAAACCCTTTGTCAATCCATCAAATACGACCACCGGATCTTTATCAATATCTTCGATAAACGGCAGCACGGAGACGGCATCTTTCGAGGGGGAACCATCCTCTTCATAGGCAAATGTCGCATAAAATTCATCACATCCGAGAAGACAATTTTCTTTACGGCAAATGTCCACATAATTAGCTAAAGATCCTCCTTTTACTGATTGACCGGTGGGATTGCATGGATTTGAGAAGATATAAGCGTCCGGTCTGTATTGTTTAATGAATTCGGAAAATTCTGCGTCGGAAACCATGAAACCATTTTTTTCTTGCGCCCTTAGTTCAATCAATTCGCAAGAATGACGAAGCGGGTACAAGTAATCTTCATAAGCGGTATAGTCCGGATTTTTATAGGCTATTCGACTTCCGTCTTTAAAAATACTAAACAGGCGCGTCAGAGCTAACCGTCCGCCGGAAGCAAAAGAAATATTTTCCGCCGAATATGGTTTCAGCCCACGACGATAGGTCCTATTAATCCAATCAGCGACCGCAGCTCGAACCTCCGGAGTTCCCCCGACCGGACCGTAAGCGGCGTCGATCGGTTCTTCCAAGCTGACCGAATTAATTCTCGGAGGCGCTTCCGGGATCTCTCCGACCTCAGGCTGCCCCTGACCAACATTGCACCATTCCGGATGACCATTGTAAAAACCAAGCTTGGAGGCTTCGTGGATTGTCCAAATCACGCCCATATACGGGACAAATCTGACCATTGGAAATAAAGATGTAGGATTTTCGAACATATAGTCTCCAAGAAAACAAGGACTTCGGAACGGTTTCCTTCATGTTAAGAAAAAGTAGAACTCATGAAAATGTATGATTTCTAAATCCTAAGTTGTTCTTTCGCGCAAGTCGTTCATTGGTATTATTACCAAGACTTGTTTGTAGGAGTCGATATGAAACTGTACGACCGAAAACTCAGTTGGAAGATTTTTTGTTTAATAGGTCAAGGTCGAACACTGAGCCATGCTGCGCAGGAATGCGGAATTGACTTGCCCTATGCCTCGAGGCTGATTTCAAAATTGGAGGATGAACTAGGCTTCTTCTTAGTGCCTGTCTCTTATACACATCTGACGCTGCCGACGACCCCTTA
>USHK01000101.1 GCA_900554375.1 uncultured Sutterella sp. | reverse complement strand
CTACACGTAAGGAGTCGTCGGCAGCGTCAGATGTGTATAAGAGACAGCTTTTTCAGGGGAGCTTCATTTCGTAGTTTTTCAGCACAGCAACTGCTTTTTCCTTCGCTAAAATTTTGTGAATATCCCAACGAAAAAGATAAGTTGCTATGAATCCGCTGCTTAATACTCTTCAGCCCTATCCCTTTGCAAAGCTACGCAAACTTCTGGAAGGCGCAAAACTCCCAGAAGGGCTCAAACCTATCTCCCTATCCATCGGAGAGCCGAAACATCCGGCCCCAGAAGCCGTTAAAAAGGCACTTTTTGATCATCAAGCTCTATTTGAGAAGTATCCTCCTACAGGCGGCTATCCGGAGCTAAAAGGGGCGATTGGAAGCTGGATTGAAAAACGCTACGGAGTAAAACTCGACCCTGCGTCACAAATTCTTCCGACAAACGGATCACGCGAAGCCCTGTTTGCATTAACTCAGGTGCTCATTGACCCGACCGAGAAACCGATTGTCGTCATGCCGAACCCCTTCTATCAGATTTACGAGGGAGCGGCTAAGCTGGCCGGCGCCGAACCTTATTTCTGCCCGATGACAGCCGAGACAGGCTTTAAAGCTGATTATTCTTCCATTCCTGAAGAGGTGCTCAAACGCACACAGCTTCTGTTTGTTTGTTCTCCCAACAATCCGACCGGAACAGTCCTCTCTCTTGAAGACTGGAAAAAACTTTTTGATCTCTCCGATAAATACGGTTTTGTGATCGGCAGCGACGAGTGCTACTCAGAGATCTATTTTGACGAAGACAATCCGCCTCTCGGTGCATTGAGTGCGGCCAAACTTTTGGGGAGACCAAATTTCGACCGCCTGATCGTCTTCTCTAGCTTATCGAAGCGCTCCAACATTCCCGGCATGCGTACCGGGTTCGTGGCCGGAGACGAAAAATTGATTAAACCTTTTCTGCTTTATCGAACCTATCACGGCAGTGCAATGGGGGGCGCCGTTCAGCACGCAAGCATCGCGGCATGGAATGATGAGGAACATGTGCGGAGAAACAGACGGCTTTACGTTGAAAAATTTAACGCCGCCGTACCGCTTCTGAAACAAGCTCTAGAAGTGGAAATGCCCGATGCAAGTTTTTATTTGTGGGCGAAAACACCAATAGACGATACACTCTATGCAAGACGGCTTTATGAGAAGAAAGGCATCACCGTTCTCCCGGGCAGTTTTCTAGGCCGGGAAGTCAACGGCGTTAACCCCGGCTCCGGCTACATCCGCATTGCGCTGGTTGCAACCGTACCGGAAGTCACAGAGGCCGCCCGCAGAATTGCAGAATTTGACCCTTTTGAGGAATAACGACTATGGAAGCATTAAAACAAATCATTGAAGAATCATTCGGTTTGCGTCCCGAACACTTTCCGCCTGAAGTTCAAAACTCAGTCGACGAAGTGATCAACCAGCTTCAGCAGGGAAAACTTCGCGTTGCCGAAAAAATTGACGGCGAATGGGTTACTCATGAATGGATCAAGAAAGCGGTGCTTTTAAGTTTTCAGCTTTATCCTAACAAGATGGTCCGCGCCGGCGACCTCTCTTTCTTCGATAAGGTCCCTTCCCGCTTTGATGATTTTTCCGAATCCGATTGGAAAGAATCCGGCGTCCGCTGCGTTCCCACTGCAGTTGCCCGCCACGGCAGCTATATTGCTCCGGGTGTGGTGCTTATGCCCTCTTTTGTAAACATCGGCGCTTACATCGGTGAGAACACAATGGTGGATACTTGGTCGACGGTCGGTTCCTGCGCCCAGGTCGGTAAAAACTGCCACCTTTCCGGCGGTGTCGGCATCGGCGGTGTTCTCGAGCCGCTTCAGGCTTCCCCGACGATCATCGAAGACAACTGCTTCATCGGTGCCCGCAGCGAAATCGTTGAAGGAGTTGTTGTTGAAGAAAACAGCGTGATCTCTATGGGTGTCTTCATCGGACAGAGCACCAAGATTTATGACCGCACCACCGGCGAAATCCACCGCGGCAGAGTGCCGGCCGGTTCTGTCGTGGTTCCGGGAAGCCTGCCTTCCGCAGACGGAAAGTACAACCTCAACTGCGCTGTAATCGTAAAGCGCGTAGACGCCAAGACGCGTTCGAAAACAAGCATTAACGAACTTCTGCGCGAATAATTTTACGGGCCTTGAAATTTCAAGGCCCTTTGATTAAGCCTCTGCTTGTCCGGGCAGAGGCCTTCGCATTTTTATCTATATCTGAATTTGAGAATGTTCAGTATGCAGCCAGACCCTCTTGAACTCACAAAAAGAATCATTGCATGTGAATCGGTGACACCGTCGGATGCCGGCTCTTTAAAAATATTTGCCGATCTTCTCACTAAATACGGCTTTTCTTGTGAAGAGATTAGCCGAGGAAAAACTAAAAATTTATGGGCCAAATTCGGCTCAGGGGACCCGATATTTCTTTTTGCCGGTCATGTGGACGTTGTCCCTCCCGGTCCGGACGGCTGGAAATTTCCTCCGTTTGAGCCCACGGAAGAAGATGGCTTCTTATACGGACGCGGTGCTCAGGACATGAAAACCTCGGATGCTTGTTTCTCTGCTGCGGCTTGCGAGTTCATTTCAAAACATCCGCACTTCAAGGGAACCATCGCTCTCCTGCTCACGAGCGACGAAGAAGGTGATGGAAAGGACGGTACTCAATATGCCCTTCAGGTTTTATTCGGACGCGAACCTGCTCCTGATTTCTGTATTGTCGGAGAACCCAGCTGTTCCCTGCAGTTGGGAGATACTATAAAGAACGGACGACGCGGGTCTTTAAACGGACGGCTCACCGTCCGAGGCATTCAAGGACACGTCGCTTATCCTGAAAAGGTCATAAATCCCATCCACAGAGCTGCTCCGCTGCTCGCAGAAATCTCTCACACCATCTGGGACGAAGGTTATCCGCCGTTTCCTCCCACTTCCTTCCAGATTAGCAATATCCATGCAGGCACCGGAGCAGTCAATGTTGTTCCGAGTGAATGCATTATTACATTCAACATTCGATACAACCCGATGCACACGGCCGCCTCGCTGGAAAAGCAAATCGAAGACATGTGCCGAAAGTATGATTTGGATTTCAAGATTGACTGGCAGGAAAGCGCTTTGCCGTTTTTCTCGGAAAAACCTTACTTCAGAAATGAGCTGGCGCAGGCTGTTCAGGATGTAACCGGAATCAAACCTGTATTCTCGACCTCGGGAGGCACCAGTGACGGCAGATTTATTCGACAGTGGTGTCCCGAAGTTGTAGAGTTCGGACCGGTGAACGACAGAATACATAAAGTCAATGAGCGCATTCCGACAAAAGATATCGCCCGTCTGTCCATAATTTATTACAGAATACTGGAACGCATTTTTCTAAGTGAACATGATGGAAACTAATACTGAACCGCTTAAAACCATTCGTGACTTCATTCGATACTGCACAACAAGGCTTTATTCCTCTGAAGCCACCTTCAATCACGGCTACCAGAATCCGGAGGAAGAAGCTGCGTTTTTAGTCCTCCGCACACTTCGCATTCCGCTTGAATATGAAGAAAAATTCCTGGATGCTGCGTTAACCGGCAATGAACGGGAAACCGTGTTGAATAACATTTCCCGTCGCTGCGATGACCTTGAACCGACAGCCTACATCACAAAAGAATGGTGGCTGACCGGATTCCCCTTCTACGTTGATGAGAGAGTGCTCATTCCCCGCAGCTACATAGCCGAACTGATCGAGAAAAATTTTGACGGCCTTCTTCCTGACCCTGGCCATATTCATTCCATATTAGATATGTGCACGGGTTCCGGCTGCTTGGCCATCTTGCTGGCGGAGAAGTTTCCTCAGGCCGAAGTCGATGCAGTCGATATCAGCAGCGATGCTTTAGAGGTCGCTGAAATCAACATCGCCGACTACGAACTCGAAAATCGTGTTTATCCAATTCAAAGCGATTTGTTCGAGAATCTGCAAAACGCGAAATACGACCTTATTATTTCTAATCCGCCCTATGTCACCGAAGCTTCCATGGAAGGGCTTCCTCAGGAGTATCGTTACGAACCTTCCTTAGCCTTGGTTGCAGGTGCAGACGGCATGGATATCATCGATCGACTGCTTAAAGAGGCTAAAGGGCACTTAAACGACGGCGGTGTTTTGATCGTAGAGCTCGGAGACGGAGCAGAAAACTTCAAAGAACGTTTCCCGAATATTGAAGTAACCTGGCTCCCGACCTCCGGAGGAAAAGACCAAGTCTTCATGATTAAGAGAGAACAGCTTCCCGATGCTTAGACTTCAGAATGTAAGCCTGGTTCGAGGCGTAAGAGTTTTATATAAAAACGTCAATCTCACCACCTCGGACGGAGAAATTATCGGACTAGTCGGACCCAACGGCTCCGGTAAGTCCACTCTTTTCGCTGCCATTCTAGGAGAGTTGTCTACAGAGGACGGCGACATTCTTGCGCCTCCGCTAAACCGCATTTCGCACGTGGCTCAGCGCGTTGTTGAGACAGACCTTCCTGCTTTGGAATACATCCTGGAAGGACACGCTCCTTTAATGGAGGCTAAGGCGGAACTTAAGCGTGCGGAAGAAGCCTGCGACGATATGGCTTATGCTCAAGCCGTGGCTCATTTGGCAGAAATCAACGAAGGTGCGGTAGTTGCTAAGGCTGAAGAAATTCTTTACGGTTTAGGTTTCAAGCCTAAGGATTCTTCTCGGAAAGTGTCGGAATTTTCCGGCGGCTGGAGAAATCGTATCGCTCTTGCCCGCGCCTTGATGCGTCCGGCTGATCTTCTGCTTTTGGACGAACCGACAAATCATTTGGATATTGACTCCGTTATTTGGCTGGAAAGTTTTCTACGACAGCAGGAAGCAACCGTAATCGTGATCTCTCACGACAGAGAGTTTTTAGATCGAATTGCAAAATCAATTTGGTCAGTAGAAGACAACACTATCAATCGCTACGGCGGAAATTACTCTCAGTTCGAAGTGACACGAGCTCAAAAACTCGCACTTCAGCAAGCAGCTGCTAAGGCCTATGAGCGGACAGCTTCTCATCTTCAAGCTTATATCGACCGTTTCCGGTATAAAGCCACAAAGGCTCGGCAAGCACAGTCTCGAATTAAGATGCTGGAGAAACTTCAATCAGTTGAACCTGTTCTTGCCAAGAATGAATGGAGATTTTCCTTCTTGCAGCCGGAGAAAGTTCCTCAGCATTTAATTACCGCCGAAGGTGTTTCCTGCGGGTACGAACCTGAGCATCCAATCCTGACTCAAGTTAAAGCCAATATCTCAGCAGGTGCTCGAATCGGCATCCTAGGCGTCAACGGTGCGGGCAAGTCAACACTTGTGAAGACCCTGATCGGAGAACTTAAACCCCTAGCTGGAGAAATCCGCTACGGACAAGGTCTGAAGATCGGCTATTTTGCTCAGCATCAGTTAAATGACTTAAGAGATGACGAATCTCCTCTGCAGCATTTAACACGCATTGCTCCGCCTAATATGCG
>USHK01000100.1 GCA_900554375.1 uncultured Sutterella sp. | reverse complement strand
GGAGTCGTCGGCAGCGTCAGATGTGTATAAGAGACAGATAATGCAGCTTCATCATCCTGTTTTTTTCGCGCCAATTCGGCTAACGAGGTTAGTTTATTTTGTTCTACCTCCTTAAGTTTTTGTTGAGTCAGTGCATTGAGTTCTTCTCTCTCTTCTGCAATCTTTTCCCTTGTTAAAGACACAGTTTTTTCGAAAGCAACCTTTTTTGCTTCTAATTCGTTTTTTGATCTTTGAATTGCGGCCAATATCAATAATCTAGAAGATGTAAGCTCTTCCTCTTTTTTTTCTATCTCGAGAGCTAATGCCTGTTCTCTTTTTTCTTTTTCTTGATCTAAGGAGTTCAGAATGCTATTGGCTTTGGCGGACAAGTCATGAGCTAACAAAAGTTTCTTGTCCGCTTCTTCCTGTTGTCTTGTTACTTTGTTCCAGAATACAGTGGCCCAAACCGCAAGGACAACAAAAACTACCAGGAGCAGCATTAAGTAATTGAGCTCCATTAAACAAAACTCCCATGCCAGACATAGACAACTCTGCCAACGATCTCTAACTGCTCAGAGCCGTCTAGTTCTTCGCTAAGTTTTACTGTTGGATTGTCTGACGAAATCACGACTGCTCCCTTTAAATTCTTGTTCACCCGCTTAATGAACAAGGTGTCATAGGAACGCAACACATAGATCCCGTCATAGAGATCCTTCACGCCCTCGTCTATCAGAACCTTGTCCCCTGGTGCGATCGTTGGCAGCATTGAGTCACCATGGCCTGTCAATACTTTTAGGTTCATGGGATTCGAGGGATTCAGCCTACGGACGAAATCAGGCGCTAGGGTCAAGCCGCCGATGATGACATCTTGCTCTAGCACGCTCGGATCGTCACCCATACTTCCTGTGTTTTCGAGCTCCAGAACCTTTACGCCATCTGCAGGCCTGTCAATTGAATTAATCAATATGCCTGTGTGGTCCGTGTCCATCCAGCCACGGCCTAACTTCAATTTAGATTCGATATCGCGAGCCAGCTTATCACCCATAAGATAGGGCTTGCCCGTACTGGAACGAACCGACTGAGCACGAATAAAAGACAAGGACGGATCATTTCGTCTTCTTCCCAACTTTTCATTGAGAGCAGGAATTGTTCCTTCTTCTTCGATAAGTAGCTCTAGGTTCTCACGACGAATTTCACTAACAGGTCTCATTGCTTTCTCCTTAGAGATATTAAACAACATCTTGTTAAGTTGACATAACTAAATGTTATGCGTAATATCAAAACAAAACGTTATGTGAAGATAGCGATGAAACTGAAACATTATTTTGAAAAACACCCTGAGATTTCTCAGAAACATTTAGCAGAGCAACTCGGTGTTACGCCGGAGTTTGTGAGCATGTTAGTTACAGGCAAACGGACTGGTTCAATCGAGAAGTGCATTTTGATTGAGGAGCTGACAAACGGGGAGGTAACGGTTGAAGACCTGAGGCCTCAGAACTCTTGGAACAAAATGCGCAAAAACCTCTTGCGCCGAATGATCAATCAGTAGGTGGATCATGTCCTGGCAAGATTCAGACGCAGTCCGTAAACTTTTTGTCGGCAATTCAGCGGCAAAAAGCGTCCTGCGTTGCCTGGCTGATTTCAAAAATGAAAAAACGGGAAAGTGCAACCCCAGCACCGACACGATAGCCAAGGAGACCGAGTTAAACAGAAAAACTGTTTACAAGGCCATCAATTACTTAGAAGAAAAAGGGTTTATCCGTAGGGAGCGAACCGTTCTCAACTCCTCAAATAATTACGTTCTGAATCTTATTGCCAGACCTGGTAGTTCCATAAACGGTAGTACCGTTTTTGGTAGTACCGAATGTGGGACTAGTCCCAAAAATGGACTTTCCGTAGTCCCAAATATGGGACGTGTGGTAGGCCCAAATACGGGACACGAACCAGTAAATGAACCAGTAATAGAAACAATTAATACATCTAACGATGTATTTGTCCGTAGAGCCGAAACCGGCTCTCCAGACGCATCGCAGAATGAAGCCGCGGAGAAAGAGGAATTCAACCTCACAGATCCGACAGAAGAAAAAGAATTAACACCGGAGCAGAGAGCCAAACAGGTTGCGAAACGCTGTCCTCAAGAAAAGCTGATTGAGCTTTACCACCAATGCCTTCCCACCTTACCTCCGGTTCGAATATGGATGTCCGCACGCAGGCAGCAGGCCTTATCAGCCCGTTGGAGAGAGATGGCAATAGACCAAGGCTTTCAGTCGGAAGCTGAGGGCCTCGATTTCTTTAAACGCTTTTTTGAATTTGTAGGCAAGTCGCCGTTCCTCATGGGACAAGTAAAGCAGAAAGAAGGCCGCTCTTGGCGGGCGGACCTGGAATGGATTGTCCAGCAAAAGAACTTCGAGAAGATTTGTGACAGGAGATACCATGACCATTAGAAAGAAAACAAATCTAGACTTTGAAAACAATCAGCTAAGTTCGACACTCTCAAAGCCAAAAGTATTCGAACAACCCTGCAGGGCCAATGGCTGTCCATGCACGGTCTTTTGCGGCCAGTTGACTCAAGGCATTACCGTTTGCGAGTTTCACGAAGGCGTCCAAGGCAGATATTTTCCGCAGGTAACCTCGGGCCTTATCCAGTACCAAGACCTCATCAATCTTGCTGAAAGGCTTTTGCGCGACTGGCGACTGATTGACGATTACAACTCCACGTCTAATCACCCGCATGTCATTCAGAACCTCACTGAGTATTTCCAGGCAATCGGCATTCCTGAGCTGGCTCCACTGACAAACATCCCCTGTATTCCTATCGAAGGCAAGCAGAAGTTCCGGGATGAATCAGCTTACGACTTGGGAAACCGTATCAAGAGGTGGGTGCGTAGCCAAGTAGTCAAGCCCTACATGATCGAGAACTCTGAAGAGAGCATGAGAGGGAAGTCTTTGGATCAGGTGTCACCGCTTTCGGCTTTCGTGAAACAGCTGAGGCAAAAAGCCATCCGGCGCCAGCAAGAAGATGAGGCCTACTTGTATGGAGGAAGTCATGTCTGATTCTGCATGGACCCTGCTGATGATCATGCTTGCGCCGGTGGTGTTCGGCGTTCTGCTGATTCTCGGAATGCTGGTGAGGATTGTTTTTCTGATTAGCCAGGAGACCAAATTAACCGATCGGTTGAAAAGGAGTTAGAGCATGGACGCTATCCCATATTTTTGTTTGTACCTGAGCTCTTGTTGTTTTGTCGGTTGTTATTTGACAGGTAACGATATGCACTTCGATTTTGCCAATTTCCTCGCTCTTGTTGGTTGTTCCGGAGGAGCTCTTAGCCTCCTCGACTTTGCTTGGTTCGCTTACTACGGATCGAATATTGACTACAGCTTGCCGTTTTTGGCGATGGTTGTAGCTGTCTGTTTCGTTTGCGCTTTCCAGAGAAAGTCTGAATGAGCGGGTGCTGCCTCTACTGCATTCATGCTCAGGCCTTCTGGATAGGACCAGACGGAAAGAAGCATCTGCCTCCAAAACAGTCCTTTGGAGACATGAACATCTACTGCCACCATCCGGACAAAGGCGCCGGCATCGAGTGCTACCCAATTTCATTCACAAGATGCAGTGTTTTTGAACGTGATACGGATGAGCGCATAGAACGCAGAAGAACATTTTTCTCTCAATTCGATAGATACCGCCTTCACGCTGAGTTAATCGCTCAGAGACGATAACCAAGGAGAAAACAAATGGAAGTTACTTTGATTGTTATTGCAGTTACTCAGATTTTTTTATCTATAGCGATTGTCTTTCTAAGCCTTACCCAGAAAGACATTCGCAACTCGATGCAAAGCTTGTTGAAAATTTTCCGAGAATTGGATGGTTACAAGCGACGCAACGATTAAGGAGCGATCTATGACCTTATTCTTTGCCAAGTTTTCTGAGAACTTCTTCGCTCTCCCTTATCGGAGCAATCCATGTGTTGACCAAGGAGTTGATCATTCTGGACATCGCCTCAGCAATCTCAAAGGAGTCTTCTCCGGAAAGATCGATTTCTCCGGAATGCGCATGTTCGTTCCCGGCGATCCTACAAGCTTTGCAAATTCGCTGGAAGGCCGGAGATATCCCGATTGTCTCGATTTTCTTGTAAAGCTTGTCGGATTTTTTGAAGCCCTCCACGTGTTCGTTCTCTCCGTAACAGTCAACAATTTTTTCAAGACAGACTCGCAGAAGAGCACAAGCGGCACGCGGGGAAAGACCAATGATGGCTTGAGCTTCGTTAAAAACTTCTTTGGCGTCTTCTGGCATATCTTTTGCCGGAGCTATGCCGCTGCGGACAGGGTATTGAATCTCTTCGTTTTCCCAAAAGACCAATTCTCCGCAACTGCAGCACTGTGTGATAACGGCAGTTTTTGGATGAAAGAAGTAAAAGCCTCCAACGTCTCTTTCATATCCCACATCGGCGTTTCTATTTCTGTAAAGCTGCGTAGGGAGAGCGGTCTCTCTGTGATCAGGATAGGTTTTAACAATCAGTTTGTGGACGAACATCGTCATAGAGCCGCAGTGCGGGCATATATAGGAGCTTGGCATGACTAATTATTTCCTTGGAGCAAAAGAACAAATGAAACACATTGACATTGTAAAAAATAGAACTGCGTGCATAAACACTGTCTTTAATTCAATTGAAGAAGCAAAAAATACCATTAAGAAACTAGAAGAGATGGCGGCACAGAGGGCTGACGGCAGAGTTCTCGACATTCACGAAGTCGGTGTAACAAGCCACAAGCTCAGAGGATGCGTGGATCGCATTCTTGTCGGACTGGTGGAATCTCAGACTGTTTCTGAAGATCAATTGCGGGAATAGATGATGGATGACATTGAAGAACCATCAGGCGGATCTGTTCGGAGATTCCATTCCCTACTGCCCAAGGAGGCCCAAAGGGTTCTCCGAGATAGCGTCCAGCCTCGAAAGAGAGAAGGCAAGGTACAAAGAGAGCTGCGAATACAGGAAGCGATTGATCGAGTTAAGAGCGAATATCAGGAGTTTTTCCGATCTAAGCGTTAAGCCGTCAACGGTTTCTATGTCAGATAAGTCTGCACGGCTAGGTGAATCCAGTCCCCACGCCAAGTACACGGACGTTGAATTGATCCACTGCTTTGATCTCAGGCTTGCAGGTCTTTCTCTGCGGGAGATTTCCCGCAAGATGGACATCCCGGTGAGAACTCTCCGGGACATCTTTTCAGGAAATCGACGCGCTGTCATGCCCACCCAATTCAAATAACAACCACGCCCAGGAGGGAACAACAATCATGTCTATGATGAGATTTAAAAGCATCGATGATCCTGCTTACAAGGAGCTGCTGGCCAAAACAAAAACTAAAGCCGGCCCCATTGTCTTGAAGAAAATCAGCGGTTTTGTCGGTGGAAAAAAGAACGGATTCGCCAAGGGCCGAATGAAAGCCGGGCAGATGAATGAGACTGAGAAGGCCTATGCGCAATACCTTGAATCCGAGCGCATTGCCGGCAGGATCAAGGCTTACTGGTT
>USHK01000099.1 GCA_900554375.1 uncultured Sutterella sp. | reverse complement strand
GTAAGGAGTCGTCGGCAGCGTCAGATGTGTATAAGAGACAGCATACTGACCGTCCTGCCAAGGAGGGAACCGTGAAATGCTGTATGAATCTGCCTGCCCCGGCAAAATTAAATTTGTTTCTTCACGTCATCGGCAGGAAACCAAACGGCATGCACTTGTTGGAATCTGTCTTCACCCTGATCGACCTCTGCGATTTTCTTGACTTTGAACTTCTGAATGAACCTAAGGTTATCAGAGAAGGCGATATCCACTGGGCCTTAGAAAAAGATCTTTGCTATAGAGCAGCCCGGCTTATGCAGCGGTTCGCCCCCAGCAAAGGCGTCCGCATCTCCGTCCGAAAAAACATCCCTGACGGAGCTGGTATGGGCGGAGGTTCCTCTGACGCCGCCACATGCCTCATCGCATTGAACAGACTCTGGAATATCAATAAAAAGCGTAACGAACTATTAAATCTCGCACTCGAACTCGGAGCGGACGTCCCCTTCTTCATCTTCGGGAGAACGGCCTTTGCTGAAGGCGTCGGCGAGGTGCTCATGCCCGTCGCCATTGACGATTTCGAAGGTCTCGTTGTGTTTCCAGGCGCGAGCGTACCAACTGCCGAAGTCTTCAAAAGCCCCTATTTGACAAGAAACACGGATTCCATCAGAATTACGAATTCTTCTAGCGCGGCTTTGCTTCGCCTGCCGCTAGATTTCGGGCATAACGATCTCGAACCTGTTGCGGCAGACATCTGTCCTTTGGTGAAAGAGGCTATTAACTGTTTGAAACAGTTAGGAAAAGCCCGAATGACCGGCTCAGGTTCAGCAGTGTTTTACGCGGTAAAATCGGGCGCAGAAGTGCGTTTGATTCCTAATCTACCCATAGGTTGGAGACAATGGGCATTCAGGAGTCTTAAATTTCACCCGCTTTATGACTGGGTATGATTTAAGTCTGCTGTACGTAGGGGAGTAGCCAAGTGGTTAAGGCACCGGGTTTTGATCCCGGCACGCGAAGGTTCGACTCCTTCCTCCCCTGCCAATTTTCGGACGAGCTTCTCGTCTTTTATTTTTGCGTTTTTTCACTCAGTTGATCGAGCACAATCATGGTCCAAATGGTTCCAGACAGTCTGATGGTCTTTTCAGGCAACGCTAATCCGAAATTAGCACAAGCTGTAGTTCAACACCTCAATATTCCTCTTGGCCGTGCAACGGTCAGCCGCTTCTCTGACGGGGAAGTTCAGGTCGAATTAAATGAAAACGTTCGCGGCCGCGATGTTTTCATCATCCAACCCACCTGCCAGCCGACAAATGACAATTTGATGGAATTAGTCATTATGGTTGACGCGCTCCGCAGAGCCTCTGCCGCTCGTATTACTGCAGTAATTCCCTATTATGGCTACGCACGCCAAGACAGACGTCCTCGTTCTACTCGTGTGGCCATCAGTGCAAAGGTTGTTGCCAATATGCTTCAGGCTGCAGGCATTGACCGCGTTCTGACGATGGACCTTCATGCAGACCAGATTCAAGGTTTCTTTGATGTTCCCGTAGACAATATTTATGCTAGCCCGATTCTTTTAGGTGATTTGTGGAAGCATAACTATTCCGATCTGGTTGTCGTGTCTCCTGACGTCGGCGGAGTTGTTCGCGCTCGTGCCGTCGCCAAGCGCATGGAATGTGATCTCGCAATTATCGACAAACGCCGTCCTAGAGCTAACGTTTCCGAAGTGATGAATATCATTGGAGAAATCGAAGGCCGAACCTGCGTTATTGTCGATGACATCGTGGATACAGCCGGTACACTTTGCCATGCTGCAGATGCCCTTAAGGCTCGAGGTGCTAAACGAGTGCTTGCCTATGCTACACACCCGGTTTTCTCCGGCAACGCTGTAGAAAAAATTACAAATTCTGCTCTCGATGAGGTCGTGGTTACTGATACAATCCCGCTTCGTCAAGATGCTCTTGACTGCCCAAAGATCAGACAGTTATCTTGTTCCTCTCTGTTGGGCGAAACAATATCTCGCATTGCTTGCGAGTCTTCGGTAAGCAGTTTGTTTGCCGAGTAGGTACCCCACTGTCGGCTGGTCGCGGCTGACAGTTTTATTTTTGGAGTTTATTTAAATGAAATTCACTGCTGTCACACGTAAAGCGCAAGGTACGGGTGCGAGCCGCCGCCTTCGCCGTGCGGAAAAGCTTCCTGGCATCGTCTATGGTGGTAAGGTTGCTGCTACCCCTATCGAACTTGATCACAACGAAATTTTCCATGCTCTCCGCAAGGAAAAATTCCATGCTTCCATCCTAGAAATGGTTCTTGATGGCAAGTCCGAGCGTGTCCTGCTTCGTTCTTTCCAAATGCATCCGTACAAACCGCAGGTTCTGCACATCGATTTCCAGCGCATCTCCGCCGATGAACAGATCCGCATGAATGTGCCCCTGCATTTCGTCGGTGAAGAGAAATCTCCGGCTGTTACTGTCGATAAGACCAATGTTAACCATGCTCTCACAGAACTTCTGGTTTCCTGCTTACCGGACCAGTTGCCTGAGTTCATCACAGTTGACCTCTCTGGACTTACCGTCGACAAACCTGTTCACGTTTCTGACCTCGTCCTTCCCGAAGGCGTCACTCCTGTTCTGAAGCCTGAAGAAGATCCTACAGTTGCTTCCGCTGTTGTGGTTGTTGAAGAAACCATCGCTGATGAAGCTCCTGCCGTTCCGGCTGACGCTGTTCCTGCCACTGCCGAAAAATCTGCTGAGGAAGGCGCAGAAAAAGCTTAATTTACTAAGCTTTAGGTTGCTCAAAATGTACGCCGCAGTCATCTGCGGCGTATTTTTTTATCCATAATGTGCAGTCACTTAATCTTGCATAAGTTCGGAGTAAATAATTGTCCGCCAATCCTTTTTTAGAGTTAGGGCTCTCAGAAAAGCTTGTTAATTCTCTCTCTTCACTAGGTTTCGAAGAACCTACGCCAATCCAAACAAAAGCCATCCCTGTGCTCTTAGAAGGAAGGGATGTGCTGGGCCAAGCGGCAACCGGTACAGGTAAAACTGCTGCTTTCTCCCTTCCTCTAATTCAACGGTATTGTTTAGATACGGAACCTGGAAAACCCCAGGTGTTGATTCTCACACCTACTCGGGAGCTATGTATTCAGGTTTCAGAGGCCATTAACAGTTTCGCCAGAAGCTCCGGTGTTTATGTTTTACCAGTTTACGGCGGCCAAGATTACTCCCGCCAAATCAAAGCCCTTTCTCGTGGTGTTCAGATCGTCGTTGCAACGCCTGGACGTGCACTCGACCATATTCGCAGAGGAACGCTGAACCTATCTGAAATCAAGGCTGTAGTTTTAGATGAAGCCGATGAAATGCTCGATATGGGATTCGCGGAAGACTTAGAAGCGATCTTTGCCGCCCTTCCGGAAAAACGTCAAACTGCTCTTTTCTCTGCGACATTGCCTCCGAGAATAGCAAAGATCGCAGAAAACCATCTGCACGATGCTTTCCACATTCTTATCCCAAAAGAGAAAGTACCTGAAGGTGAACAACCTAAAGTTAAACAATCGGCCTACATCGTTGGAAGAAATCACAAGGTTGCAGCCTTGGGCAGAATCTTGGATATCGAAAGTCCTCGACTTGCCATTGTTTTCGCACGCACGCGAAACGAAGTTGATGAACTTGCGGAATCGCTCCGTGGAAGAGGCTACAGTGTTGAGCCTCTTCATGGCGGATTAGATCAAGCACAGCGCGATCGAGTAATGAAACGCGCAAGAGCAGAACAAGTAGACGTTATTGTCGCAACGGATGTCGCGGCACGAGGAATTGATATTGACCACCTGACTCATGTCATCAATTTCGGTATTCCTTCTTCTGCTGAAACCTATGTCCACCGCATTGGAAGAACCGGCCGGGCTGGAAGAGAAGGCACTGCGATTACGATTTTGGAACCGCGTGAGAGCCGTTTGCTCAAGAACATCGAGCGTCTGACCAAGAGAAAGATTTCCTTACTCTCCGTTCCTACCGCAACCGATGTTCACGCAAAGAGACTGGACCTGACAAGAAGCTCAATCCACGAAATTCTGGTTAACGAGTCGGACTTGGGTAAGTATCGCTCTGTCGTTGAGAACCTTGCAGACGAGTTCGATATCCTCGACGTTGCGGCTGCCGCCGTGAAATTTGCAAATGAAGCGAATTGGAAGGATGTTTCTGAAATCGAACTGCCCGATGATCTTTCGTGGAAGAAAGCGCCTCGAGAAGATCGTCGGGACAAGGGTGAGAGAAGTGAGCGTGCGCGCAAAGAAAGGGGCCCTCGCGAACTGTCTCAAGGTATGGTACGTCTTTTCATCGGAGCAGGTCGTGATGCCGGAGTACGTCCTCAGGACCTTGTCGGTGCCATAGCTAATGAAGCCGGAATACCTTCCAAGTTAATCGGTTCTATTGATATCGCAGACAGGTTCTCTCTCGTTGAAGTTGATGAGAATGTAGCTCAAGATGTCATTTACGCTTTGAGAGATGCTTTCATAAAGGGACGCCAGTGCGTAGTAAGATACGACCGGGAAGGTTCTCCGAAATCTTATCCGAATAAAAAGGAAGGAAAAGATTCTGAGAAATCCTCACGTAAAGGCAAAGGAAGCAAGAAAGCATACAAATGAGCAATCAAAGTATCCGTCTAATTGTGGGCTTAGGAAACATCGGTGATGCTTACAAGGGAACCCGGCATAATGCAGGATTTCATTTTGTAGATGAAGTTGCCGATAAATACGCTGCACGCTTTCAGACGGACCGAAAATTTTTTGGTGACGTAGCAAAGACCAGGATCGGAGGGGAGGAGGTCATTCTTCTTAAACCCTCCACCCTGATGAATCTATCGGGGAAGGCAGTTGCAGCTGTCAGCGCCTTTTACAAAATAAGCCCTTCGGAAATTCTTGTTGCACATGACGAGCTAGATCTACATCCTGGGACGGTTAGATTAAAAATCGGGGGAGGATCTGCGGGGCATAATGGTCTGAAAAGTATCGTTTCCTGCATCGGAGACTCTGATTTTGTTCGCCTAAGAATTGGTATCGGGCACCCAAGAGACAAGCAGCTCCAAATTCCTGTTGCTGACTATGTCTTATCACGGCCCCCGAAAGAGGATAAAGAACTTATCTCGTCTGCAATCGAAAAGGCATTAACTTGTCTAAAAGAGATTGTGGAAGGAGATTTTTCTCGCGCTATGTCAGCCCTTAATGAAAAAACCGATCCTCGTAAGTAGCTGCCTTTTAGACTACAAAGTTCGTTTTGACAGAACTTCAAAACCTTTGCCAGAAGAGTTGATTACGGCCCTAGAGGAAAAATTTAATGTTATTGGGGTCTGTCCGGAGCTTCTAGGCGGCCTTCCCTGTCCTCGTCGGGCAGCCGAAATTTCAAAAAATCGTGAGGTTCTGACGCAAGACGGACAAGTTCTTTCAACTTTTTTCTTGAAAGGAGCCCACGAGGCTCTGAATATCTGCAAGAATTACGGCATCCAACTTGCTGTTTTAAAGTCTAAAAGTCCGTCTCTGTCTCTTATACACATCTGACGCTGCCGACGACTCCTTAC
>USHK01000098.1 GCA_900554375.1 uncultured Sutterella sp. | reverse complement strand
AGATTCATGAGCGTCTCGTGGGCTCGGAGATGTGTATAAGAGACAGGTTTATGACGGAGAACGCATCGAATTCATCAGTCCCCTGGATGTAACGTACATCTCTGTGGACCTTACCAATTACATAAGCGGCATGGACTGCGACTCCAAAACTTGCCTTGTGGCCTACTGTGATAATTTTTCTGGCCTTTTGTAATATCTTTGCGGCCTTTTCGAACCTTTCAATGTCAACTTCTTCTGAGAAGGTCTTTAAAGCCCTCATCGACTGCGTTATGGTGCCAGAGAGAGAGTCTTCATTTCCGGAGGCCTCCACTGCTAGAAATTCATGTTTTCCAATAGAACCCTGTGCAATTTGTTGAAGCTCTTTTTGTAGGGCCGGATAACCGTTAAACCCCATAGCGGTAGCAAATCTTACCACCGTGGCTGAACTGACACCTGCCCTTTTTGCCAGTTCAGCGACATTGAGAAAAGCCGCTTCTAAGTGGTTATAAAGCAAGAAATTGGCGATTCTTCTGTGTTGGCGTGAGAGGTTCTGAGACTTTGTTTCTAATAGTTTTAAAAAATTAGGTACGTTGGCCAATTCGGTTTCCTGCATTTTTCCCTCTTTTGAAATTTTATTTTCATTTTATCCAATAAGTCGTCAATGAATTTATAGCGTTACATAAATAGTTTCAGTAAAAACACTAATTATGAAAAATTTATTACGTAATTAAAATTTCATTTAATCTTATTTGAAACAAAAATTTCAAGGAGAGCATATGCAAAGACGCAATTTATTTAAACTCGGTCTCGGGTCCTTTGGATTAGCTATGAGCGCCTCCGGAATCGTCCAAGCTCAAGAACCATCCACAGGCAAAACCAATACTTTTGATTTTGTAGTGGTCGGAGCCGGGGCCGCCGGTATGGCAGCTGCCATTGAAGCAAGGTCTTTAGGCGCTTCCGTAGTCGTATTAGAAAAAGCGCCGCGCCCAGACGGAAACACTTTTTATGCTTCCGGACGCCTGTGCGGAGTCGGAAGTCGCTATCAAAAAGAGACGGGAGACACACTGGAAAAATTTGTCAACGATGCTTGGCACGAAACTCAGGGTGTCGGGGATAAGAAAGTAATCGAAGCCTTCGCAAAAGAGTCGGGACCAAGTATCGATTGGCTTATTGATATGGGGGTGCCGCTTACTCTGAAGAAAGGCTTACCTGCACCAAACTTATCGAGAGCTTTCTTTATGACGACTGACGGAACCACAGGCGGTTCCATCCTTATGAGAAGACTCCTCAAAAAAGCCAAAGATGAAGGTGTCAAACTTTTAGTAAACACAAAAGCCTTCGAGCTCATTACCGATCCGGAGGGCAACGTAATCGGTGTTAAAGCTAAAACGCCTGACGGTGTTAAATCCTTCATGGCAACTAAAGGGGTAATACTTACCACCGGCGGTTTCTCCGCAAATGAAGAAATGCGAGTGATGTACATGGGTCCGTGGGCCGCAAGGCTTAATCTAAGAGGCTCGTTGAGAAATACCGGTGAAAATATCCTGATGACTCGACCATTAGGAGCAAAACTTGTAAATATGACGGAATTCTACGCAGGCCCAATCGTCCCTGAAACTCATGCGAATCCTGCCAGAGTTAGCAACTCCGCTTATGGAATGATCGTCGGAAAAGACGGCAAACGCTGTGTAGATGAAAGTCTTGGTCAAGCCATTCGTTCAAAACTACTTCCGCAAGTAACTCCCGATAATAGAACGTTCATTATTTGCGATATCAAAACCAACGATGAAGACAACATCCTTACGAAATTATTAGATCGCTTCCACAGACTTAACAGTCCTGTTTATGAGGCAAACAGTATCCCTGAGTTAGCCCAAAAAGCAGGTATTAACGAGAAGAATCTGGTAGCTAGCGTTAAAGAATTCAACGATGCTATCGCTCAAGGCAAAGGATCTCAATTAAATCCTCCCCACAAAAGAAAGAAACCTCATCCAGTTTCTACAGCTCCTTTCTATGCAATTCCAATGAGCGGCGGTATTGCTGCGACTTTCGGCGGACCAAAAATTAATGAACACGGCCAAGTGGTTGATCTTGACGATGTGCCTATCAAGGGCCTTTACGCTGCCGGTAATGCTGCAGGCGGTCTCTGGTACGCCGAAGATATCCCTGGATGCCAGATTACAAGCGGCATAGCAATGGGTCGAATTGCAGCCAGACATGCGATTAACGGAAAATAAGGAGAAAACCATGAACCGTAAGTTAGTTACTTCTCTTTTCGTGGGCATCTTAGCTGTCTTCTCTTGCTCTGTTTTTGCTCAAAATACTGCAACGCTTGCTGAGAGACATGTTCAAAATGGGCAAAACTGCGCTGCTTGCCATTCTGAAAACCCTCCGGCCCAAGCAGTTCCTACTGAGAAATGTCAAAGTTGCCACGGCGAGTTTGAAGCCATGAAGGAAAAAACCAAAGATTGCAAACCCAATCCCCATTACACGCACATGGGCGATCAACCTTGCGAAGAATGTCATAAAGGTCATCAGCCTTCAGTCAATATGTGCGCTCAATGTCACAAAATTGAATTAAACGTTAAGTAACCTATTCTTTCTGCGCTAGCCGGAATAAAACTCTTATGGATTTTGTTCCGGCTATTTTTTCTCTTGCCATAATTCTCTACCGCAACTTTTAGAAAGGATCCTAGACATTTTCAGTTGAAGACCCTAACTAGCACAAATCAACGGAAAGCATCAATCCCATTGAAAACAGCTTTGATCCAAAAATATGGAGGGGGCTTGAGACTGATTAAGAGGATTGAGACTTATCAAAAATTAGAACGATGACTGATGCGATCAAACTCAGTATGCCCAAGGCCATGGGGATAGTGAGGTTTTCGTGAAGGACAAAAATTCCAAGTGCGGCTGCCATGAGCGGCTCCGTCAAAGCGAGTGTTGAAGCTACTATAGGTGATGTGTATTTAATACCGTATGTAAAACATGGATATGCAATTCCGGCAGTTACAACGCCTAAGCCAAGAGAAACCCAAATTCCCCGCGTTGTAAAAATCCATTCGGTAGGAGAGAAAAAAGTCACCGGCAAAAGCAAAACCGCCACAAGGCCCATTTCCAAGAGCATTGTGATTTCAGGATTGATTCTCTCAACCACCCTCCCAACCGCAATAATTTCTACTCCGTAGCAAAGACCGGCGGCAACCGGAAGCGAGAGTTTCCAATCGATCGTTTGAGATTGAAGGCCATCGCCAGCATTAATCAAAAAAACGCCGGTAATGGCGAGTCCCGTGGCAAACAACCAAAATTTAGACGGCCTTTTCTTATACAGGAAGAATGCAATAACGGCTGCCCATAAAGGAGTGGTTGCAATTGCCACTACTGAACCAACCGCAACTCCGACTTCCTCAACTGAATGGAAAAATAGAAGCTGGTACAACAAAACGCTCGCGACTGCGGTAACCATCGGTTTCCAAGGGACAATCGACCAATCAGCTGGAAATTTATGAGTAAACAGACACCAAACCAATATTGTTAAGGAACCAAGGAGCATTCGCACTTCGGTAATTACGATCGGAGTGTGTCCTTCCGGGGCTAATTGCTGCAGTGTTCCCGTAACACTGAACAACAAGCAGCTGAACAATAAGAAAAACGGACCTTTAAGATTGGACATAGAAAAATTGTTGATGACCAACAGTCCAGACCATATTAGCGAACAAATAGGTCTGCTTGAGCGTCCTTGGGTTTAAAACCTAAAGCCTCATGGACTTTTTGCCTTTTCTGAACACCCTTCCAGAACCGGATTTTCTATGTCCACTGTATCAATTAAAACATCACCTCTTCCTTTGAACAAGTCATATAAGAGCGGCTTCTTTTGCTACGGCGTTAATGGTGCGGAATCGGTAGGTTTCTGTTGAAACGTATCTTTGGGAGTTTCCTGCACAAAAGGAAGATTAAGAGAAGGTGTTTTCTGAGTCAGGACAAAGATTTCTTTCTCGATCTTCGACAATTCATCTCGAAGACGGTCTCTTTGAAAGATCAGATCAGCAAGCTTGCGCATGGGTTTCCCCATTAATGAAAAGGTCGTATTTTGTAGTCTCGCTATTCTGTATTCTATTGGGCAGATTATTGACATCAAATAACGCAGCGCTTCTTAACTTATCTCTCTGAGGGCCTTCTCAAGTTTAGGAGAGACTTCTTCAAAACTGTTCAGAGGGAGCAATTCAGCCACTTCTTTGGGAGCCAAGGGGTAAGAGTGCGGATAGATTTCTCGAGTGAAGAAATCCAATGCGTTTGGCGTAATTTTTCCCCGGTTTACTTCTGTAACTAATTCCCTTACCAGCGAACCGGCTCTCAGTACCTGGCCTATTTGAATTGGGTGCACGACTTTAAATAAATTCCGAATCAACTCTGTTTTAGCCTCTTCAGAAGTAACTGCCTTAAGTCCTTCTCGAATAGAACTTTCAGAAATATTTAGTCCTGGACGAGTGTAGTCAGCAACCGTTTGTCCAAAACACCCAAATACAGAAGATTTACGGTAGAAAACCTTAGGTGAACAAATGCAAAACAAAGCCGCCGAGCTTCTTGCGTCTTGAGTCACTACTACTTGGTATTGCGGGAAATAATCCTTCAAAACCTCCGTTAAGGCGAATGCATTGGTTTCGCTCCCGCCGTAGGAATCAAGCAACACTGTTAGATTTTTTTCGCCGAACGAATTTCGATTTGCCCAGAGTAAATCGCTGCATTTCTTCAACAGATTGAAGTCCATATTCCCGTTCTTTCCAATCACAAGAACGTGGGTATTGAGTAAATCCGCAATCTTTTGGTATTGAACTTCTATTTTTTTTTCTACCACACCTTCCAAACCTGAAAATAGAATGATCGGATCAATCCCACTGCATTTAGAAAACGAAGGCTCTTCTGAAAACTCAAGTCCAAATTCTTCAAGCTTTCTTCTGCTGATCCAATGTTCAAAGCTGCCGCAGTCAGAGGTGATGAAATCAGCTAACTCTTCAGGTCTACTGAGATTCTTTTGCCACAACAACTGCTTTATCCGATCTCGGATTGCCTCACGTCGTTTCTCTGCTTCTTCTAACTTATTGCTTCCGACAGATAAAACGATTTCGCTTTGTAGTGCTTTGTAGTGACTAGGAGTTTCTTTCTTCAAAAACGAGAAAAGACTCTCAAATTCAGCAGGATTCAAATAGCGAGGAACGTTCGATAAGGCATCGAAAACGCTTGGATAGCCATGTATTGGATAGGTAGGGTCGAGCGGCAAACACAAAGCTCCCGGGAGCATGGAAACCGAGTCGGCCCAAAGAGCTAATACCGTCGCGAAGCTGCCGCAACATCCCTTCAGGACAACCTTAGTCCTAATGTTCTCTTCGTCCAACCTCTTACCAAGTTCGAAGGCGCCTTTGATGTCGCAGCTTTGCGTTTCTAAAAGCAGAGTGAGCCCTTCGCCAGTTTGCTGCTCCTTTACCTTTTTCAAAACAGTGGGTACGTCTATGGGGCAGATTCTAGGCTGAAGATAGAAGTCGTCCGATGAAATACTGATAAAACCCGAATTAGAACTGTCTCTTATACACATCTCCGAGCCCACG
>USHK01000097.1 GCA_900554375.1 uncultured Sutterella sp. | reverse complement strand
AGCGTCTCGTGGGCTCGGAGATGTGTATAAGAGACAGTTCACCGAGTAACCCAAGACAGCTAGAACGGCCGCCAAAACCGGCAGCGAGAACTCCCACTGGAAGAGCGAGAAGACACCGAGCACCAGACAGACGTCATGCATATTCGCGATAATGGCCGCCACAGCGAACTTCCATTCGAAACGGAAAGCCAAATAGACCATGATGCCGACAACGACCAACAGCAAAGCTGTCAGACCATCGGTCGCCAGCTCTTCGCCTACCTGAGGTCCCACGAACTCCGTACGGCGCAGCTGTGCTTCAGGAACCTTCTCGTGGATCACGTTCATAACTTCTTCGCTCATCTGAGCAGAAGTCTTGTTACCTTTGAGCGGAAGACGTATCTGTGCGTCGCGGGCCGTACCGAAGTTAACAACCTGGACCTCGCCGCCTGTGGCTTTTTCTAAGTCCACACGCAGTTCCTGCACCGGAACGGCATCCGGGTAGTTGACTTCCATCACCAAGCCGCCCGTGAACTCAATGGAGAAAGCCAGACCGCGAACGACCAGGAGCCCGATCGCAATAAAGAAGGAAATAAACGAAATCGCGTTCAGTATCTTGGAATACTTCATGAACGGAATCGTTTTTTTGATTCTAAATAGTTCCATGATTAAGCTCCTTTCGCCGTTGACTTGTTGTCGGCGTCAGGACGCCAAATTTGGCCGATAGAAAGCGAAGTAAGTTTCTTGCGGCGCCCGTACCAAAGGTTGACCAGGGCTCGGGAAACCATCACGGACGTGAAAATGGAGGTCAAGATGCCCAAGCAGTGAACCACAGCAAAGCCTCTAACCGGACCGGAGCCGAAAATCAACAGTGCGATACCGGCGATCAAGCTCGTAATATTGGAGTCCAAAATCGTATTGAACGCCATATCGTAGCCTTCTTTAATCGCCTGCTGAGGCGTGCGGTTTTCCCGCAGCTCTTCACGAATACGCTCGTTAATCAGCACATTCGCGTCAACAGCCATACCGAGTGTCAGCGCCATAGCCGCAATACCCGGCAGGGTCAGCGTTGCCTGCAGCATTGAGAGGATGGCAACCAACAGGAATAAATTGCAGGTCAATGCGATCGCAGAGAACACACCGAAGAGGTGGTAGTAGATGATCATAAACACGGAGACCGCAATGAATCCCCACAGCGTGGATTCGAAACCGGCTTTAATGTTTGCGGCACCCAGACTCGGACCGACCAGGCGCTCTTCAATGATTTCCATCGGAGCGGCCAAGGAACCGGCACGAAGCAGCAAGGCGGTGTCCGTGGCTTCAACCGTAGTCATACGGCCGGAAATTTGAACGCGTCCGCCACCGATTTCCTGACGAATTACCGGAGCCGTCACGACTTCGCCCTTACCCTTTTCAAACAGGATAATGGCCATGCGCTTGCCGACATTTTCACGAGTGACGTCTTTGAATATACGTGCACCCTTAGCATCGAGCGTCAAGTTAACCGTCGGCTCATGCGTCTGGTTATCAAAACCCGGCTGAGCATCATTCAGGTTATCACCGGTGAGGACGACCTGACGTTTGACCAAAATATCACGGCCTTCACGATCTTTGAATCGTTCGGTACCGAAAGGAACCGTACCCTGAGAAAGCTGAGCCAGCGCTTCGGGGCTGTCGTCGACCATGCGCACTTCAAGCGTTGCAGTACGGCCCAAGATGTCTTTAGCTTTTGCCGTATCCTGAACACCGGGGAGCTGAACCACAATACGGTCTGCGCCCTGCTGAGCAATCACCGGCTCAGCCACGCCGAGCTCGTTGATTCGGTTATGCAGCGTCGCCACGTTCTGCTTCAAAGCGTAAGACTGAACATCGCTCATCGCCTTCTGAGACATCGTGGCGCGGATCATAAACTTACCGTTCTGGTCATCCTTTGCATAGGTGAGATCGGACTGGCGGCTGCGGAGAACATCCATGGCCGCTTCAAGATCTTGTTCGCTGCGGAAAGAGATTTCCAGCGTATCGCCCACACGAGCAATACCTGCATGACGAATTTTGTTGTCACGAAGAAGCGTCCTGACTTCACCGGTGGCGGCTTCAATGCGTTTCGTCACAGCCGCCTTCATGTCGACGGCAAGCAGAAAGTGCACACCGCCGCGAAGGTCAAGACCGAGATACATCGGAAGCGCGTTGATCTTAAGCAGCCACGTCGGTGTATTCGGAACAAGGTTCAGAGCAACGATGTAAGAAGGATCGGCAGAATCCGGATTCAATGCTTTTTCAAGCACATCGCGAGAACGAAGCTGAAGCTCGCCGTCTGTCGGAGCAAAACGGACACGAACCGAGTTCTGCTGAGCGCCCTGTTCAAAGAAAACGCCGTTAGGCTTGATCTGAGCAGCAGCCAGCGCGTCTTCAACCGTCTTTAACGTCTGCTCGGTTACTTTAACCGTCGCTTTACCCGGGCTGACCTGAACGGCCGGGGACTCACCGTAGAAATTGGGAAGCGTATATATTGCTGCAACGATCAAAACGACCGCAATCAATATATATTTCCAAAGAGGGTATCGATTCATAACTATCGGTGTGCCGGCTTTCGCCGGCACATAAAGGTAGGTACAACACAAACGACCGTCCCATTAAATCGGAACGGTCGTCCTATCAAGCTTTCACTTGAAAATTAGAACTTGACCGTGCCTTTGGGGAGAACAGCCTGAATTGCAACGCGCTGGAAAGTGATGACAACGGGTTTGTCGTCAACGGCAGCAATCTGGAGGTTAATGTAGTTTTCATCGGCAGCAACAATCTTGCCGCAGATTCCGCCGGCCGTGATTACTTCATTTCCGGTTGTAAGGGCATCGATCATCTTCTTGTGCTCTTTCTGACGTTTCTGCTGAGGACGAATCAGAAGGAACCAGAAAACGGCAAAAATAAGGATCATTACGCCGAAAGACGAGAACATGCTTTCAAGTCCGCCGGGTGCTGCTGCAGCGCCGGAGGCTGCCTGTGCATATGCTTCAGAAATAAACAATTTAAAACTCCAACTATGAGATAAGGGTTCACTAAAAACAGTGAAAAGTTTTCGGCGTCCAGTCTTTAAGCCCCTTAAGAATTTCTTCTGTAAATTCGAGGCTTGTCATGGTTCTCTCCGCTTCTGAAAGAATGCGAAGAGCAAGCCGGGCGCGCCACGCCCTTTTTAAACTTTGTATTCTACTTTCTTTCGCTTAAGTTGAGCTTGCAGAAATCGGGCAATCCAACAAAAAACTCAGTATATTCACGGAGTTTCTAGAAACTGCCCGAACCGATTAGTCCGTCCCGCGGGCTCTGTCTTCAGCGAACTTCTTACACCAGGCTTCGAAATTGCCCTGATCCAAGGCCTCACGAATTTCCTTCAGGAGATTCAGGTAATAGTGCAGATTGTGAATTGTGTTCAGCCTTGCGCCGAGAATTTCATTGACCTTCTGCAGGTGATGCAGATAAGCCCGCGAGAAGTTGCGGCAGCAGTAACAGTCGCAACTCTCATCGAGAGGACGAAGGTCATGCTTATGCTTGGCATTTCTAAGTTTGATATCGCCGTAGCGAGTAAACAGCCAGCCGTTTCTTGCGTTACGGGTCGGCATCACGCAGTCAAACATATCAATACCGCGTTTTACACCTTCAACCAGATCCTCCGGTGTTCCGACGCCCATCAGATAGCGAGGCTTATCCTCGGGCATCCGAGTCTTGAGATGATCAAGAATCTTCATCATCTCTTCCTTCGGTTCGCCGACCGACAAACCGCCGATGGCATAGCCGTCAAAACCGATCGCCTTGAGGCCTTCAAGAGATTCATCCCGCAGGTGCTCAAACATGCCGCCTTGGACGATACCGAATAAAGCATTCGGATTCTGCAGACGGTCAAATTCATCGCGGGAGCGACGGGCCCAGCGCAAAGACAGGCGCATGGAGTCCGCAGCTTCTTTCTCAGTAGCGGGACGGCCGTCGATCTCGTACGGCGTACACTCGTCGAAAATCATGGCGATATCGGAGTTCAGCACCTTCTGAATCTCCATCGAGACTTCAGGCGTCAAAAAGAGTCGTTCACCATTAATCGGAGAAGCAAAACGCACGCCTTCTTCCGTAATCTTGCGCAGTTTTCCCAAAGAGAAGACCTGGAACCCACCGGAGTCAGTCAGAATCGGTTTTTCCCAGCCCATGAAACCGTGAAGACCGCCGTGTTCTGCGATGACCTCCAAGCCGGGTCTAAGCCAAAGGTGGAACGTATTGCCCAACAGGATCTGTGTTCCGATTTCATTGAGCTCGAGCGGGCTCATCGCTTTTACAGTCCCGTAAGTGCCGACCGGCATAAATACCGGCGTCTGAACAACGCCGTGGTTCAAATGGATTTCAGCGCGGCGCGCAAATCCTTCAGTTTTGTGGAGTTTGAATGTAAGACTCATGAGTTAACCTTTTTCTCAAGGAAGCACGCATCTCCATAGCTGAAGAAACGATATTTTTCATCGACGGCATGTTTATAAGCTCTCAGGATTTCGTCACGTCCGCAGAGAGCGCTGACCAGCATCACCAAAGTGGACTTGGGCAGATGGAAGTTCGTCACCATTGCATCGCAGACCTTGAACTCATAGCCCGGTTTAATAAAGAGACGGGTATCGGCACTTTCTGCTCTAACCTTTCCTTCCGGATTCTGAGAAGCACTCGCCTCGACGGTTCTAAGGCTCGTAGTACCTACACAGACAACACGTCGTCCTTCTGCTTTGGCCTTATTGATCTTTTCGGCTGCCTCCGATGAGATGCTGTACCACTCCGAGTGCATGACGTGCTCAGAAAGATTTTCAACGCGCACCGGCTGGAACGTTCCGGCGCCGACATGCAGCGTTACAAAAACTTCTTCGCAGCCTTTGTCGCGGATCTGCTGAAGCAGCTCATCGGTAAAGTGCAGACCGGCGGTCGGTGCTGCAACTGCTCCGGGGTACTTTGCGTATACCGTCTGATATCGGCTTTCGTCGGATTTCTCTGCAGCATGCTGAATGTAAGGAGGCAAGGGAACTTTGCCGTATTCATCCAACACTTCAAGTACCGGACGATCAAACCGCAGGCGGAAGAATTCCCCTTCGCGGCCAAGAACTTCTGCTCGTGCCGGTTCTTTTCCTTCCGGGTGATCGAAATACAGGATCGTTCCAGGTTTTGCAGCTTTGCTGGCACGCATCATCGAAATCGCTTCATAAGTTCCGGTGACGCGTTCGGTCATCGCTTCAAAGACGCCTCCGGTCTCTTTCTTCCCGTTGAGACGCGCCTTAATGACCTTCGTGTTATTAAAGACAAGAAGATCGCCGGGCTTCAGCAAATTCAGAATGTCTCTGAAATGAAGGTCTTCTACAGAGCCGTCAGGCTTGACATGCAGAAGACGCGAGGCCGCGCGATCTTTCAGGGGATACTGCGCGATCAAAGACTCGGGCAGTTCAAAATCAAAATCAGATAAATGTTGTTCTTTCGTTTCCATGGCTTGACCGGCCAATTACAAAAAGTAAAAGACTAAATAATGTGAGGTTTTCCCGGAGGATCATTGACGTAAGTCACTTCAAGAATTTCAAGTTTCTTTACGCCTTTCGGAGTCGGCAGCAACACCGTATCTCCCTCAAAA
>USHK01000096.1 GCA_900554375.1 uncultured Sutterella sp. | reverse complement strand
GTCGAAGTGAGGGTCCCTCAAGCGCAGCCTGTCCATATCATTGTGAACCCGCTCGAATTTGAGCTGGTCATTATTAACCTTTTAAGAAATGCGGCTCAGGCGCTTCAGGAGCTCGAGGTCTCGAATCCAAAAGTTGATCTCACGGTTAGGCGAATGGATAACGGTGTGTTGATTGCGATCGAAGACAACGGTCACATTGAAAAAGAAAAGATTGCAAAACTCTCTGCGCCCACCAATTCAACGAAAGCGGACGGTTTAGGTCTGGGTCTTCAGATTGTCAGAAGCA
Organism: uncultured Sutterella sp.; assembly: GCA_900554375.1. GTDB lineage: Bacteria > Pseudomonadota > Gammaproteobacteria > Burkholderiales > Burkholderiaceae_F > Parasutterella. The sequence goes on along the minus strand of USHK01000096.1, from coordinate 5,333 downwards.
TCATTGAGAATCACGGCGGGAAAATTTCATTTTCTCAAGCGGCCTCAGGAGGTCTTAGAGTTGAAGTCAGATTGCCGGCACAGGAGGAGACAAGACAATGACGACTGCGAGTCCGATTATCCGTATTGTTGATGATGAGGCCCTTGTACGCAAGGCGCTGAAATTTCTTCTGGAGTCCGAAGGGTGGACAGTTGAGGCCTATGAGAAAGGCTCGGAATTTTTGGTAGAAGACCGTCCTTCATTAATCGGATGCCTTATTCTTGATGTTGCCATGCCTGAGATGAACGGTCTAGAGCTTTACCGGCGCCTGCGCGAAAGAAACTACGAGGTTCCGGTGATTTTTCTGACCGGGCACGGAGACGTAGATATGGCGGTGCAGGCTATGAAGGACGGAGCCATCGACTTCATCCAAAAGCCGATTAACGAGGAGAGACTCCTGTCAGCCGTGGCAAAAGCAGTTCGATATGACGAAACTCACAGAGGCTGGACGATTTCAGAAGAGGAAGAAAAGAAGAGATTTCAGACGCTGACGTCTCGGGAAAAACAAATCCTATTGCTGATTGCTAAAGGTCTGATTAACAAAGAGGTCAGCGAGCGTCTCGGGCTTTCTCCGAGAACGATTGAGGTTCATCGTCAAAAAGGGCTCCATAAATTGGGGGTACAGAACGTTTCGGAATTAGTGAGATTACTGTCTCACCTCGAAGAAAACGCACTTTCTTGATATTTGTCAGGGTACTTAAGTACCGCGGTGCGCAAAAATTTAGTTATCGAATTCAAATCCACTAAGGAGATCACAAATGAAAAAAATTTGCATCGCACTTGTTTCCGCCCTGGCTTTCGGAGTAGTGAACGCTGAAGAAACTGACCTTGTTGTCGTGGGTTCCGGCGGAGCCGGTCTTTCTGCCGCCATCATGGCAGCTCAGCAGGGTAAGAAAGTTATCGTACTTGAAAAAATGCCGATCATCGGCGGAAATACGCTCCGCAGTGAAGGCGGTATGAATGCTGCAGGTACGCTCCAACAGCTTGAACACGGCATCATGAACGATTCTGCCATGCGCATGAGTATGGATGCTCAGAAGGGCGGTCACTATCTCAACAATCCTGAGCTGACACTGACTCTGGCTGAGAACGCCAAAGACGCCGAAGCTTGGCTCCTCTCCTTAGGCGCTCCTTTCTGCCATCGTATGGGCCGCGGCGGGGGACAGACAGTTGCCCGCGGTCACGGACCTTGTGACGGTTCTGCAGTCGGACAGTCTGTGATGAAGGTTCTTTACGGTACCGCTAAGAAGATTCCGACGATTGAAATTCGTCCGCTTAACCAGGTTACAGAATTAGTGACCAAAGACGGCAAGATCTCCGGCGTGAAAGTTGAAACAAAAGGCAAAGACAAGAAGGACTACACGATTGATGCCAAGGCTGTCGTGCTGGCTACCGGCGGATTCGGCGCAAATGCCAAGCTGATTTCTTCTTTAAGGCCGGAATACAAAGGTTTTGCTACAACGAACCAGCCCGGCGCATTGGGTGAAGGTCTTGAACTGGCCAAAGGTGTCGGTGCAACTTTCGTTGATTTGAGAGAGATTCAAGCCCACCCGACCGTTGTTCCTGTTAAAGGCATTCTGATTTCTGAATCCATGAGAGCCCGAGGCGGGTACCTCGTCAACAATGAAGGCAATCGCTTTGTCAATGAACTTCAGCCGCGCGACGTTGTTGCCGCTGCTGTTCTAGCCCAGCCGACAGGAAAAGCGTGGCTTCTGATCGACGACAAGCTGGTTAAATCCAACAAGCTGGCTGCCGGTTATGTTTCTCAGGGCTTGATGGTTTCCGGCAAGAACGTGGACGAATTAGCCAAAGCCATGGGCGTTCCGGCTAAGAATCTCAAGGCCACAATGGATCAGTACCACAAGGCCTTCGAGACTAAGAAAGACGACGCTTTCGGTCGTCCGGAAATGGTTGCCGCCAATAATGTTTGGCCGATGTATGCCGTGCAGATTACTCCGGCTATCCACCATACTATGGGCGGCGTGAGAATTAACAAGAACGCTGAAGTGATCGGTGTGACAGCCAAACCGATTCCCGGACTCTATGCTGCCGGTGAAGTGACAGGCGGTGTTCACGGCGGTAATCGTATCGGCGGAAACGCTGTTGCCGATATCATTACATTCGGTCGCATTGCTGGTTCGAATGCTGCTAACTATATGAATAAGTAAAAAGACTCTTCTTGAGAACCAGGACGCCCTTCGGGGCGTTTTGGTTTCCCGAGAAGACAGTCTTTGTTAAAAAACAAAGGGGCAACCTTTTGCTGCCCCTGTAATGGCTACCTAGCCTTGTAAAATTTAAAGATCAGTTAAATTGGTTTGTTTTTAGCTACTAACTTTCCTAGGTATCTACCAATAGTGATGGAAGATCCGATTGAGTTTCCACCGGCATAAGAATCGCCATGGACGCCGCCAATTGCTTCTCCAGCTGCGTAGAGGTGCTGGATAGGCTTGTTGTACACATCGACGATTTCCATATTACTGCCTGCATGCAGACCACCCAAGTTGGCCATAGCTACTGGCTGGCAAATGAATCCATAGAAAGGCCCATTTTGGAAGTCACCCTTAATGCACTTTCTATTGAAGTCGTCATCATGATCTTTCTTAACGAAGCTGTTGTAACGAGAGATCGTTTCTTCCAAGGTTTTGGGGTCTAAGTCTAACTTAGTGGCAAGTTCTGCAATGGTATTGGCTTTTTTCGCGAAGCCATTGGGATTTTTAAGTTCTTCTTTGAACTTATCCTGAGACCAGCCAATCACTTGGGACTTGTCATGTTCCATGAAGTCTTGTAATTGGGCCTCAGTAGCGATGATGTAAGTGTGCTTAAATCCGTGCTGAGCTGCAATTTTACCAGCGCCGGCAGAACCTAACTCATCTGCCACAAATCGCTTCCCGTTGTCGCCTACGGCAATACTTCCGTAAATACCGAAAACATTACCGCGGAAAATAAGACCGCGTCTCTTGCTCAAATCTACAGGCACGCCATAACAATAAACCGCACCCTGGTCCAAAAGGAAAGTATCTGCGCCAATTTTTTGTGCCATCAATAAGCCATCCCCTGTGCTTGCTGGGGATGCACAGCTGACAGCACCTCTAAAGGGAAGCAGGTATTTATCAATCATCGAGGCACTCCCCATAAATCCGCCGCTGCAGATGATCACGCCCTTTGTGACTTTGATGTTGATTGTTTTTCCCTTACTGGATGCAACGACGCCGATTACAGCAGAGGCACTGTTGTTTGTGACAAGCTCAAGCGCTTTTGTGTTGAGCATAACGTCCACACCAAGGCGTTTAGCTTCCTTGGATAAAACTTCAATGTATATAGCTCCGGATTCTGTTCCATTGTGATGCATACGGAGGACGCCAAAAGCAGGGTTCGGGACGAGTTTGAAATGAATGCCCTTGTCTTCAAGCCAATTGATAGTCTCTCCAGAATTATGGGCAAATATTTCTACGAGATGTTTGTCGTTGAAGCCGTGCCCACTTTTCATAATTTCTTGTGCGAACACTTCGGCACCAGGATCCTTAACGCCTTGTCGTACCTGTGCTTTTGTACTTGCAGCACTAAATAAGCCATTGGAGTATGTAGTCGAATTCTGGAAAAGGGTGACGTTCTTTTCGAGTAAGACAACTTTTCCAGCACCCGCTTCAGCAGCAGATACTGCTGCGGTTATTCCGGCAGCACCGCCGCCAATTACTAACACAGCACATTCCGTGTCCCAATGCTTAGGGGCCAAGGCGGCGGAAGCCGGCAGAAAAACTGTGGGAGCAACAGCCGCGGAAGAAAGAAATAAACGACGAGACAGACTCATTTGCTTCTCCTTGAAAATTTATTTAATGATGGAGAAAGTTTAGAGAACCGGCCTTCGTCTGAATATCCTCCCGAGGGAGGAGGCCGAAGGCCATCTAAGTGGCAGCAGTCTCATAAGAAACTGCAGTTAAAAAGTGAGCCGCTCAGTTTAGAACTGGCAGATTCAAATGCAGTTAACAGCATTAGTTCCTGCGATTCTTCCAAACACGAAATTCTCGGTCATGCCGGTGCCAGCCATTTTATCTTGTCCATGAATCCCCCCTGTCACCTCTCCCGCAGCGTAAAGTCCAGGAATCGGTTCTCCGCTCGACGAAATAACTTCGGATCGGCTGTTGATAGCTAAACCTCCAAGTGTGGTATGAACGGTCAACTTGACTGGACCGATGTAAAAGGGGGGGCCTCGCAGAGGACGAGCAGACTCGGCGGTTTCTATTAAGCCGGTGATTTTCCCGGATACGCAGCCGTTATATTCAGAAACCGTTTGCTGAATTTTTTCTCTTGGCACTTGCAGGATCTCAGCCAGCTCATCCCATGAATTTGCAATTTTTAAACTGCCATCTAAGAGTTTTGATTCGATGTTTTCGGTCTCACTTCCATGCGGTGCAGAAAGAACCCACAGTCGGCTTCCGCCTTGTTGGTCAATGGCGGCCTTTAATTCTTTCCACGGACAGCCTTCCTTAACGAATCTTTCTCCGAGAGAATTTATCCAAATATCGAAGCCGTTTTCTAGTTCTGTTCTTCCTCCGCCCATGGGAATAATTTGAACTGCATCCAAGTTCAGCAATCGTGCCCCACACAGGCTAGCTTCTATCATTGCGCGCCCGTCGCAGCCGTCATAAAGCAGCCCCTTCGGATTGGCAGAAGGCTTCATTTCTGGCGTTATATCCGCCGCAAAATTAGAAAGCAACTCTCGATTTGCAGTAAATCCTCCTGTAGCGAGAATTAACTTTTTGGTCTTGAGCCTCATCGTCTTGTTTCGCCCAACCGTGAAAACGGCACCTTTTATGTCGCCGGTCTGAGAAAGTTCGATTGAAGTAAGCTCTGTGTTGGTAAAGATATTGACGTTGTTTTTCCTGATGAAAGTAAGGGCCGCTATCACATAATCGAAACCGCTTCTGGCATTGTGGGTTTTAAAGCCTCTTACGTTTGGGCAGCCGAAAATTTTTCTGACATCTCTACGCCATCTAACTCCCAGGTCCTCCATCCACTGCAGGGCGTCTCCCGAGTTTTGGCAGAGAACTCTCACGAGGTTAGGATCATTTGTTTTTCCGATGTCGACCATTTGAGAAGCCATTAACTCCCAGGAATCATCGATGCCTAGAGGCTTCTGCAATTTTGGCCACACAGCCGCTACAGTGCCTGTGGAGAGAATGGTGTGGCCGCCGACGGTAGGGGATCTTTCTGCAATAAAAATACTTTTGGCACCTGCTTGTATGGCTGCACAAGCTGCACAGAGCCCGGCACCTCCCGATCTGTCTCTTATACAC
>USHK01000095.1 GCA_900554375.1 uncultured Sutterella sp. | reverse complement strand
ATATAAGGAAGGTCTTCTTTAACGAAGCGCTTTCCGTCCTGATTTACGAATACGTCATCTTTAAATACGTTTTTTGTGCGAAGTGTATTGTTCAGTTCACGTTTGTAAGAGACGGGGCTGATACCCATTACCCAACCGTCCTTGAATCCGGCAGCGCCGATCTTTTGAGCCATGATGATTCCGTCGCCGGTTGCACCGGGTGTTGCATTCGAAACATCGGTGTAAGGTGCGTAAGAAGGAACGAATTTTTGGAGCAGTTCTTTGTTTCTTGCGAAACCGCCGGTGCCTAGAACTACAGCTTTAGCGCGGATTTCAATCTTTTGTTTGCCTTTTGTGGCACGGACGCCCACGACGTTGCCTTTGTCATCCGTAATGAGTTCTTCCGCACGGGTACCAGTCATGATAGGCACACCGGCTTTATCCAGATAAGCTTTGAAGGCTTTGATCACAAACCTGCCGCCGGCATGCGAGGAACCTCTTCCTGAAGCGGGGATGGGAGCTTCTGCAGGAGCGTGGGCATAGTTAGGACCGCCGTATCCAAAAGGACGGGGAACCGCAAATTTATGCCCAATGTCCGATTCCATCCAATTGACCGTCGTATTGAATTCTTTAGCTAGTTTTTGCATACGATCCAGTTTAGGCATGGATTCGTCTCCGCCGGGGAATGAACGATCCTGGTCTTTCAGCCAAATATTGACGAAACCGTCGTTAGATACGTTTTTGGTTCCGGCGCGTTTCTGAGGATTGGATTCCCCGGCAGCCAAGGCTCCGCCTGATAGAGCGGAGCTGCCGCCCACAAAGGCTAATTTTTCCAGAAGGATTACTTTTGCTCCGTGCTGATGGGCAGAAGCTGCCGCGGACATGCCTGTTCCGCCGCCTCCGACCACGACGACATCAGTGTTGAGTTTTTCAATATCGGCAGCAGTTACGCTGACGGTAGGAAGCGCAGAGAGGAGTAGGTAAAGAGAAAGTTTGTTTAGGCGTGACATGATTGAGGACCCGGAAAAGAGTTTCTAATTCGGCCGGAACAGCCGGAGCTGTTCCGACCGCCAAGGAGAAATATTTTTCTTAGAGATTGAGTAAATACTTGGCGTTTTCGAAGAGGCTTAGGCGCAAAGACTCATTGGTGAGGCCGCGGTTGCTCCAATTTTCGACGCACTGTTCAAAGCCTCTGATCGGGTAGCCTGTACCGAAAAGCATGCGGTATTTCATGAAGGAGTTGGCGGCCTTCACAAACTCTTCTGCAAACGGCATGTTGCGGACGTAGAAGTAAGCATCCGGAACAATGTAGAGGTTCGGGCAGACCGCTGCCAAACCGAGAACTTCCTGAACGTGAGGCCAAGCGCCGTGACACAGAACGAAATTAACGTTCTTGTACTGCTTGAGCATCGGCATCATCTTAGAGGGATCGGTGTAGGTCAGATCGGGACCCGTGTAAGCGCTCATGGCGTAGGCGACCGGTACATTTAACTGAGAAGCCAAGTCGACGATCGGGTAAATCTTCTTGTCATAAGCTTGAATGGCAGGATCGCACCAACCCGGATCCAAAGAAACACCTTTCATACCAAGTGTCTTGACGGCGTATTCCATTTTTTCCAAGGCTTTCGGATCGTGCGGGCAGATACCGGCGAAGGCAACAAATTTACCGGGATATTTTTCGCAAAGCTCAGCCAAGTCTTCATTAGGAACACCGCCGTAAACAGGATTCATTGTTTCGCGGCCCATCAGGACGCCGCCGATCACGTTAGCTTCCTCCATTTCCTTGACCAACAGGTTCATGTCGGCTTTAGCGATACTTTCAACATGACGTCTTTCAAACCCTGTGGGACGCATCTGTCTAGGTTCGGTGGGAATGTTTCTCCAGGCCTTGATGATGCCGAGATTCATGTAGCCTTTGTACGGCGGACGGATGCGGAAGTCAAAAACAGGAATGTTGGAGCGGTAAGGAACTTGTCCCGGAGGAGGGTTCACGGCGTTTTCATCGACGTTTTCCGGGAATTTGAACTGGTTTGAGGCTGTTTGGGCAAGAGCGGAAGCAGAACCGAAAGCAGCTGCGACCGTGGAAGCAAAAAATGCACGACGTTTCATGGTCTTCTCCTTGAAGAGTTTAGGTATAGGGAAGAGGTCGTTTTTTCTTGTTGCTGAAAGCGTTCCTCTGAACTTGTGAAAAAGTTTAAAAATCCGAGAGAAAACGCACATCGTGGAGTTAGGCAGCGTCATCACGTCAGAGGGTTTCTACGAATAAGACTTCCTTTTTCCCTTTTTTCCATCTATAAGAAATCAAACGCGTAACTTTTGTTTGAACTTGTTGTTAGGTTTGCAGGATGCTCATACGATTTGCCATCAAAGATACCCAGCCTTTGGCAAACGAGCGCCTTGGCTTTTTGAAATCTCTTGTGTTTTGCGTGACGAAAGAAATTCTCGGTATCCGCCGAATATTCAGAAGGGTTGTATTTTTTCTTTTTCTGAGCTTTTTGTGTCTTATATCGGCTGAATTCTGTGCAGCAGCGGACGGTACTACGTCTTCTCAAGTTCAGAAGGAGCATCCTGTGGAGGTCTTCCTCGAGAGAACGAAGGGAGGAAATTCTCAGTTTTACATACCTGAATCCGCTAATTTACTCGTGGGTTCTCTTGGGGATCAAAACTGGGAAGTTCTTAGCTACGACCGTCCTGAATTAGTGGGCGTGCTTCGCCATAACGCCCCGGATTTTATTTTCACCAACAGCGATTTAGGTGCTGTTTTACAGAGGTATCTCCACTACAAACATCTTCTTTCTTTCAAAAACAGAGTGAGTACCGATGCCGGCAAGCTTTCCGGAAGTCTTATTGTGACTGCAAAAAATAGTGATATTCAGAACTTAGATGAGCTTTCTGGAAAGAAAATCGGTCGCTTGGCAACTTCCAGTATGGCTGGTTGGAAAACAGCAGTTGGAGAAGTGACGGCGCGTGGGCACACAACGCAAGATTTTTTTAGAAGAATACAAAGCTTTCCTGACAACGAAGATATGATTAACGCGCTGATAAAAGGCGATATTTCTGCAGCGATTCTTCAAGGATGTCATTTCGAGCGATTGCCGGAAGAACTTAGAAAACAGATAAAACCTCTGGAGCCTAGGGAGTTTTCAGAGACTCGGTGTTTATCGACCTCCGAACTCTATCCGGCCTGGAGCCTGTTGGTTTCTCCGAAAGTTTCCGAACAGATGCAGCAGAAAGTCTTGGCGACATTGAAAAACGAACGCGCTCTTTCTGGGTTCGGTGAATGGACAGATCCTGCTCCCTTGAGGGATGTTTATGCGCTGTTGAAACGTTCGGGCGATGAATTAATCGATGAATTTGAACCTGAGAGCTGGACGGACTTGGTTTGGAAGGTGAGGTACCCTGCCCTATTTGTGCTTTTGATTTTGTTGGGCTTGTTTATCCACGATCGTCTCGTGGTCAAAGAGGTCGATAAACAAACGGCATTAGTCAAAGAAAGCCTCAGAAAGCAGTGGGCTATTGAGAAAAAGATGGAGGCCTGGGAGCGCGCCAGCATTGTTTCCATCATGTCTTCTATGGTTGCGCATGAATTGAAGCAGCCGCTGACAGTGATCGAAAATTACACACAAAGCCTCATTTCACGACAAAAGCAGGGATCAGGAGTTATTTCTGAAGAAATGCTCTCATTTGTTCTTCCGAAAATAGAAAAGAGTGTTCTGAAGGCGATTGATATTATTGATCACGTCCAAGGCTTCTCTAAGAATCGTCCGCTTGTGCTGAAGCCCACGGATATTTCAACACTCCTTTCTAAAGTTACTGCTGATTTTCAGGCTAAAAATCCTGAAATTAAATTGCGGAAAAATTTCGCTTCGGGACTTGTCATTGATGGAGATGAATTTGAACTCTCCATTGCCTTCCTAAACATCCTTAAAAATGCAGCGCAGGCCATGAAAGGGCAAGAAGCCCCCGAAATAGAAGTGTCCTCAGCTCCAGCTAAAGAAGAAGGATATGTTCGAGTCTCAATCACGGACAACGGCCCCGGCTTAAAACCAGAAGAAATTGAAAACCTGCGAAACCCTTTGCAAACTTCTAAGGCTGACGGTCTTGGTCTAGGACTGTCTATTGTTCGAGCAATTGCCGAACGCCATAGAGGATCGGTTCGAATTGAGGCCGGATCGAGAAAAGGATTATCTATTGTCCTTCTCCTTGGTCGACATATGGAACGTGAGGATATGAGCTCTAAGCGCTAAAAACCCGAGAGTTATGAGAGAACTTTCAGCTTATTCAGAATCTTGTATACCTCGATATTGTTTTTCACATCTAATTTTCGATAAACCATGGTTCTGTGTGTTTGAACGGTTCGTTCAGCAATGCCGAGTTCGTCAGCAATTTGTTTGTTAAGTAAACCTTCGCTGACTAGACGAGCAACCTCTTTTTCTTTGCTCGTTAAACTTTGCCAGTTCCGGAAATCTTTCTTCTGATCATCGAGTTCTTTCGCATTCAATAGAGCGTTTTCAATCGCTTCTTTGAGCTTGTCAAGAGAGGGCGGTTTAGAAAGGAAAGTAACGGCACCGCTTTTTAAGGTGTCAACAACCGTTTCAACCGTTCCGTGACCACTCAGAAAAATCAGCGGTAATTTAATTCCGCGGGCATTAAGGACATCCTGCAGTTCCAGGCCACTCATGCCGGCCATGCGAATATCGACAATGGCACAGCCGGGGACATTGAAATTGTCTTTTTCTAAGAAGGATTCTGCGCTGTTGTAGGTCCGTACGAACCATCCCTCGCCTTCAAGTAAAAAACGGAAAGAAGTCAAAAGTTCTTCGTCGTCATCAACAATTCTGATGACCATGATTTCGTGAAGGTTTTGCTGGGACATGGTTCGGATCTAAGAGCGAGGTTTTATTTTGTCATTTTAAGTGACTCATCAATTCTCGAAGACAGTAAAAACCATAGTTTTGGATGTCAAATCAAGAAGGGAGGGGTAGAGCATCGAAATGAGAGAGGAAGCGGAGGAGTTTGAGAGTGGTTATGGTCTAGGATTTTTTCTTCCCTAATGGTGGTATCCTGCCCATGCTCAGATTACCAAGTGTCGTAGTTGGCTTGCAAAAGGAGCCACATGGCCGCATCAGGACTAGTTAAAGTCTTCACCAAACTCAAAAGTTATGGACGCTTGGCCTCTCAGAATTTTTAAAAGCGAGTTTGGATCGATATTGCTCTTTCTAGCAAAATCCCTGGCAGGGATTTGCAGATACTCGAGCTCTTCAGCGACGATAAGCCCCGGGTTCTATTTAATATTCTGGTCATCAGAAGCTGCTCAAACCGATGGCTTTTAGGAAGTCATCAACTCGTGTAAAAGCTCCTCTCCGAAGAGTTTTGCAAATTCTTTTTCATAATGGGCTTCTTTCGCGGCAAATCTTTCGGCGAACCAACTCATGAACGTACGTATATATGGAACGTTCCAGCGGGAAGAATGACAAGCCAGGTAATTGAATTGAGAAGCCCTATGCCAGCCGTCAAGAATCGGAACAAGTTTTCCGGTTCGAAGTGCTTCTATGCAGTAAAAGAGCGGCATCCCGGGAGAGGCGCATTCTCCGGCCAGCACCGATTCAAACAATAAATTCTGTCTCTTATACACATCTGACGCTGCCGACGACTCCT
>USHK01000094.1 GCA_900554375.1 uncultured Sutterella sp. | reverse complement strand
CTCCTTTACTTTGGACCTAGCACTTGGCGTCGGCGGTCTTCCCCGTGGACGTATCGTCGAAATTTACGGGCCGGAATCTTCCGGGAAAACCACGCTGACACTCCATATTCTTGCCGAAATGCAGAAGTTGGGCGGTACCTGCGCTTTCATCGACGCAGAGCATGCATTGGACGTCAAGTATGCAAAAGCGCTCGGCGTTAAAGTCGACGATTTACTCCTGTCCCAGCCGGACAGTGGTGAGCAGGCCCTTGAGATTACGGATGCATTGGTTCGTTCTGGCGCCGTTGACTTGGTTGTTATCGACTCTGTGGCTGCTCTGGTGCCTCGTTCTGAAATTGAAGGCGACATGGGCGAAGCTCTGCCCGGCCTCCAAGCTCGTTTGATGAGCCAGGCACTCCGAAAGCTTACTTCCAGCATTAAGAAGTCCAACACATTGGTAGTTTTCATTAACCAGGTTCGTCAGAAGATCGGTGTGGTTTATGGTTCTCCGGAAACGACCACCGGCGGTAATGCACTTAAGTTTTACGCCACGATCCGTATGGATATCCGTCGTACCGGCGGTATCAAACAGGGAGATGAAATCCTTGGCAACGAAACTCGTGTGAAGGTTGTAAAGAACAAAGTCGCGCCTCCTTTCAAACAAGCTGAATTCGAGATCATTTACGGCCAGGGCATCTCCCGCGAAGGCGAGATCATCGATATCGGTACCGATATGGATATCTTCAATAAGTCCGGTGCTTGGTACTCTTATCAGGGCAACAAAATCGGTCAGGGTAAAGCGGCAGCCAGAGAATGGCTGAAGTCCCATCCTGAAGAAATGAAGATGATCGAAGAACAGATCAAGGCCGCGATCAAGGGCAAGGATCACGAAGGAGACGCTGCCGAAGAAGTCGTGACCAAAGAAACTGAAGAAACTTACGAAGACGCTCAATAATGTTTGATCCTGCTGACCGCAGAAAGCAGATCTTATACAAGGCGGTAGCTGCTCTCGCTCGTCGAGAGCGCTCCCGCCTCGGCCTTTATAAGAAGCTGTCGGAAACTTTTAATGAAGAAGGCGATAAGGAGTTGATTAACTCCGTGCTTGATGAGCTCGTCAATAAAAAATACTTGTCTGATGAGCGGTACGCTCGTATTCAGGTTTTAACGCGCAGCGCCAGATACGGCGACCGTAAGCTCTTCTGGAACCTTCAGCGTGACGGTGTATCACGTGAAATTGCCGAAGAGGCTTTAAAGCAGAACGAAGAGTCGGAATATGATCGTGCTTTAGCGCTTTGGAAGCGAAAATTCGGCGAACCGCCGGAAGACTACAAAGAACGCGCAAAGCAAATCCGTTTCCTAGCAAGTCGGGGTTTTACCTTTAAAACGATTGAAAAGGTCTTGAACTGCGAAGTTCCTGATGAAGTCTTCTAAGACAGTAGCCTGAGATCGTTATACTTTTGTTCACAAACAAAAGTTAACAAATTCAGTGCTATGAAAATTCATGAATATCAAGCTCGTCAAATTTTGAAGAATTTTGACGTTCCTGTTCCCATTGCGGAAGTTGCTTCAAGTCCTGAGCAAGCGAGGAAAATTGCCGAGGAAATCGGCGGAACAGTCTGGGCGGTTAAGTCCCAGATCCATGCCGGCGGGAGAGGCAAGGGAGGCGGTGTAAAACTCGCCAGAAGCCTTGACGATGTCAGTAATCTTTCCAAACTTATGCTTGGCAGCCGTTTGATCACTAAGCAAACCGGTCCGGCGGGTGCTCCTGTCAGCAAAGTCCTTGTTCAGCAAGGTCTCGATATCGTCCAGGAGTTTTATGTCGGATTCCTCATTGATCGAAAACTGCAGAAACCTGTTCTTATTGCTTCTGCCGAGGGCGGCATGGAAATTGAAAAAGTTGCTGCTCAATTCCCGGAGAAAATCATTAAAACGGCTATCGATCCGGTAGCCGGCCTGACATTCCCCGAGGCATTAGAAGTAGCCACTCGTCTCGGAGTGGCAGCGGATATCTCCGAGGACTGCGCTGAAGTTCTGAGAAGGTTATGGAACACGTTTGTCTCGATGGACTGCTCCCTCTTGGAAATCAATCCCCTGATCGTAACGTCCGACAAAAAGGTTTATCCGCTGGACGTGAAGATGACTTTTGATGACAACGCGCTGCTGCGTCATCCTGAACTCGAAGAACTTCACGACCCTGAGCAGGAAGATCCGACGGAGCTTCGTGCACACAAAGCAGGTCTCCAATACATTCAGCTCAACGGCAATATCGCGTGTTTGGTTAACGGCGCCGGTCTTGCAATGGCGACCATGGACACGATCAAGCTGTTCGGCGGTGAGCCGGATAACTTCCTTGACATCGGAGGAGGAGCTTCTCCTGAAAAAGTCACGGCGGCTTTTGAAATCATGCTGGCTCAGCCGGAAGTCAAAGTTATCCTGGTCAATATCTTCGGCGGCATTATGAAATGCGACGTCATTGCCGAAGGTATTGTTGAAGCCTGCCGACACGTTAAGTTATCCGTTCCCTTAATTGTTCGCATGAAAGGAACGCACGAAAAAGAAGGCAAAGAAATTCTCAAGAACAGCGGATTACCGATTATTTCAGCGGATTCTCTCGGTGATGCTGCGCAGAAAGCCGTAGAAATGGCTGCGGAGAAATAACATGAGTATTTTGGTCAATAAGAACTCCCGCGTCATTACGCAAGGAATGACAGGCAAAACCGGTCAGTTTCATACACGTCTTTGCAGAGATTACGGTTTTGGCCCCGAGTGTTTTGTGGGCGGCGTGAATCCTAAGAAAGCCGGTCAGGAATGGGAAGGGCTGCCGATCTTCGGCACCGTTAAAGAGGCAAGAGCAAAAACAGGTGCAAACGTTTCCGTGATTTATGTTCCGCCGGCCGGAGCGGCAGCGGCTATTCAGGAAGCAAGCGATGCTGGTATCGAACTTATTGTCTGCATTACAGAAGGCATTCCTGTGATGGACATGGTTAAGGTCCGAGATCACATGAAAAAGACCGGATCTAAATCTCTTCTTCTCGGACCCAACTGCCCGGGTATCATGACTCCGGGAGAAATCAATGTCGGCATTATGCCTGCACACATTCACCGCAAAGGCAGAATCGGTGTGGTCTCCCGTTCCGGCACTTTGACTTATGAAGCGGTGGCACAAATTACGGCGTTAGGGTTGGGCCAGTCTACCGCTATCGGAATCGGCGGAGATCCGATTAACGGCTTAAAGCACATCGATGTACTGAAGCTCTTTAATGACGATCCCGAAACGGATGCTGTTGTCATGATCGGCGAAATCGGCGGAAGCGATGAAGAGACTGCTGCCGAATGGGTAAAAGATCATATGAAGAAACCCGTCGTGGGCTTTATTGCAGGCGTAACGGCTCCCGCAGGAAAGAGAATGGGGCATGCAGGTGCGATCATTTCCGGTGGTACAGGAACTGCCGAAGGCAAATTAGCCGTGATGGAAGCCTGCGGTATTCGGACGACACGGAATCCCTCTGAAATTGGCTCGTTGCTACAATCCGTGCTCTCTTCGAAAAAGGAGTAATTCATTTTGGAAGCGCTTATTGCTTGGTTTGGTGAGATTCATTGGGTCGCAGTTTTGCAGATCATTCTCATCGACATTTTGCTTGGCGGAGACAATGCCGTTGTGATTGCGTTGGCTTGCCGAAGTCTTGATCCGCACCTGCGCGTGAAAGGCATTATCTACGGTGCCGGCGGTGCTATTTTGCTGCGCGTCATTCTGATTGCCTTCGCAGTCTCGGTGATGAACATACCGTTCCTGAAGTTCTGCGGCGGCCTGCTGCTGTTGTGGATCGGCATCAAGCTCATTGCGCCTGCCGATGAAGGAGAGCATGAGATTCATGCGAGTAAGCGGCTTTGGGGCGCGGTTAAGACTATTATCGTTGCCGACTTGATCATGAGTATCGACAACGTGATTGCCATTGCCGGTGCGGCTGAACAGGCTCCGGGCCATCATCAGATGGCGCTGGTGATCTTTGGCCTGCTCGTGAGCGTCCCGTTCATTCTCGGCGGCAGTCAGATTATTCTGAAAGTGATTGATCGTTTTCCAATTATTGTTTATGCGGGCGGCGCCTTGTTAGGCTGGATCGCAGGCACGCTGATGGTTGACGACCCGGGCATCTTAGCCCACCTGCCGAATCTGCCGGCTCTTCATACTGAAGGCGGCATTGCCGGTGCAATCTTCGTGCTGGTTGTGGCTTTTGTACTTAAGTACTTTAGATCTAAGAAGACAAGGGCATAACCAAAAAAGCAGAATCAAGAAAAGGCGCTTTCTCTAGTGAGGAGCGCCTTTTAAATAGCGCCTCAGCAGGATTAGAGTTTTTCTGCACCTTCTCTGACTTCTAGTGCAGCTCGTTTGCCGGTAATCCAATCCGGAACAAGTTTGACCATGAAGACGTAATTCAAGGAGTGCTGAATTTCCTCTTCATTATCGGGAATGCCGGGGCTGTACTTTTCAGCAAGCGCACGAAGAGCGCTGAGTTTCTCTGCGGTATCGGTGACGGGATGTAATTGCCCCCAAATGAGAACGCTTTGAAAATTATTCGCTCGTACCCTCGGAACGACTTGGCTCTGTCCGACGATCGAAAAGCTCGTTTTGTTGGTTCTTTGGAAGGACTCAAACTTATATCCTCGCGGCGAGCCGTGGAAATAGACAACTCCGTCCGTGTAAACGTAACTTAGGGGCACGGTATAGAGGTAACCGTCGTCTCCGTTTAACGAAAGTACTCCGTAAGCCGTGGTTTCAATGATCTTCCGGACGGTTTTTTTGTCTAAAGCCTGTTTTGTCCTTGTAAGTTCTTTTCTCATAGCAATTCCTCAATCCAAAGTTTGTTCGAGAGCATCTTTGAGTTTTAAAACGGCTTGTTCCAGTTCTTCCTCTGTAAAGTGAGCGTACCCGAGAATAAAGCCGGAGAGCGGTTTAGCGGAGCGGTAGCAAGCAGAAAGCGGCCTTGTCTCGATCTGGTAAGAACGCTTTAAAAGTTCGGAAAGTCTGACGTCATCTTGAGGATGATTAAAGATGAAGGTCAGATGCGTGCCTTCATTAGCTCCTTCGATATGTCCGTAAGCTGAGAGGTATTTACCGATTGCTCTCACTGCGGCTTGTCGGCGTTTTTCATAAATCTTTTTAAGGCGCCGGACGTGTGAATAGTAGAAACCGTTCTGAATAAATTCAGCCAAAATGTATTGATGAACTTCGCTGCTGTGGCGATCCATAAGAAGCTTGGCGCCCTCGAAAACAGTGATGAGATTTTTAGGCACCACCATGTAGGCCATATTGAAACCTGGATAAATTACTTTTGTAAAACTTCCGAGATAAATACACGGAGCACCGTCTTTGTAGGAAGAGAGTGCTGGCAGCGGCTTCTTTCCGTATCGAAGTTCGCTGTCATAGTCGTCTTCGATAACCCAGGTTCCTTCAAGTTTTGCCCAGACCAAAAGCTTCTCGTTGTTTTCGGCAGAAGAAACGTAGCCTAACGGGTACTGATGGCAGGGCGTTACTAGTATCCCTTTGATTTTCTTTTGTTTTTTAAGTTTCTCAATGTCGATACCATCTTGAGAGACAGGAATTGGAATCGGCTTCAGTCCTCTGAACTCTAATAGGCCTGTCTCTTATACACATCTCCGAGCCCACGAGACGCTCATGAATCTCG
>USHK01000093.1 GCA_900554375.1 uncultured Sutterella sp. | reverse complement strand
ATACGAGATTCATGAGCGTCGCGTGGGCTCGGAGATGTGTATAAGAGACAGGAATATGTTCAAAAAAATTACCAAAATACGAAGGAACAGTAATGGCGATTGAAAAGATTCAAGCAATCCGCGGCATGAGTGACATGCTGCCCGAAGATGCTCCGCTTTGGCACTTCTTTGAAAAAGAGGCCTCCTCTCTGGCAAAGCTTTACGGCTACCAGCATATTCGCACCCCGATCGTCGAGCAGACTCGTCTGTTCAAACGCGGTATCGGGGAAGTGACGGATATCGTTGAGAAGGAAATGTACTCCTTCGTGGACTCTTTAAACGGTGACGAATTGTCGCTGCGTCCTGAAAATACTGCTTCAGTCGTTCGCGCTTGTATCGAACACAATCTGCTCTATGAAGGACCAAAGCGTCTGTGGTACATGGGCCCGATGTTCCGTCATGAACGTCCTCAGAGAGGGCGCTATCGCCAATTCCATCAGTTTGGGATGGAAGCCATGGGCTTTAAAGGGCCGGACACAGATGCCGAACAGCTCCTGATGCTGAACCGTTTGTGGAAGCGGCTGGGTATTGCTCCGGTACGTCTCGAACTGAACTGCTTAGGTCAGCTTGAAGACCGCAAAGCTTACCGAGAAGTATTGATTAAATACTTTGAAGCAAATAAAGACATTTTGGATGAAGATGCAACGCGTCGTCTTTACTCGAACCCGCTGCGTATTTTGGATACGAAAAATCCGGACATGCAGGATTTGGTCAACAATGCGCCGAAACTTTATGACTCTTTAGGTGACGAATCTAAAAAGTTCCTGGCCGATCTTGAAGCTATTCTGTCGGCCGAAGGCATTGATTATGTTGTGAATCCGAGATTGGTACGCGGACTGGACTATTACAACCTCACCGTATTCGAATGGGTCACGGACAAACTCGGCGCTCAGGGCACAATCTGCGGAGGCGGCCGATATGACCCGCTTATCGGAATGCTCGGGGGCCGCGATGCGCCGGCTTGCGGTTTTGCTATGGGCATTGAACGCGTGCTTGAGCTCATGAAAGAGTGTGGCGTGAAGCCGGAATCTAGAGAGTGTGACGTTTATGTAGTATGGGATAAAGCCCTTTATCTCAAGGCGCTTTCTGCAGCAGAAAAACTCAGAGACGCAGATATCGCGGCAATTATCCATAGCGGAAGCATGAAATTCGGCAACCAAATGAAACGTGCCGACGCATCCGGAGCGCTCTACGCCTTGGTGATCGGTGCTGATGAGGCCGCTGCCGGCAAGGTTGGTCTGAAAGCACTTCGTGAAAATCTTGAAGGTTATGGAGAGCAGAAGACGCTTACGATTGAAGAAGCAGTTTCTTTCATCGAGCAGCACGTTTAAAAGGAAGAGGGGATCGTCGTCGCCTTCTTTCTAAATTCATTTAAAAATTGAAATCAGAACCTTTAAATAGACCGGGAGATACATTACATGGCCTATGACTTAGAAGAACAAGAGTCCCTTGCTGAGATTAAAGCTTGGTGGGAAAAATGGGGCAACTTAATTTTGACCGTGGTAACGGCAGCTTGCTTGTGCGCCGCCGGCTATCAGGGCTGGCGCTGGTATCAGATGAAAGAGTCCACAGACGCCGGGGTTCTGTACGCTCAGATGATCCAGGCAAGCAATATGAAGGACGAGGCCCGCGTTCAAGCGATCGCCGCTCGTCTTCACGATAGCTATGCCTCCACAACTTACGCCGGTATGGGTGCTTTGCTTGCCGCGCATAATGCCGAAACCGCAGGTAAATTCGCCGAAGCGGAAAAAACGCTGAAGTGGATTGTTGAGTCTGACAAGTATCCCGAACTTAAAGCCCTTGCTTCTGTTCGTTTAGCCGGCGTCTATCTTGATGAAGGCAAATACGATCAAGGTCTAGCTATCCTTAATGCTGTGAAAGATGCGAAGGGCGAGGAGGTTCCTGTCTACGACCGTATGGGCGATCTCTATTTGGCCAAAGGCGATGTCGCTGCCGCGCGTAAAAGCTGGGAGGACGCTTTACGCCATGCTCCCTTGTCCAATCCGTTGGTCGGTGTCATCGAAATCAAATTAAATTCGTTACCCAAGGAATAATTCATGAGTACAAAACTTAAGATCGCTGCAGCTATTGCAGCAGCTCTTTTGCTTTCGGCTTGTTCCAGTCCAAAACATGAACCGATGCCGCTGGTAAAGTTCACACCGAGTATGGAAGTCACGGAAGTCTGGTCCAAAGGACTCTCTTCTTCCGAAGGTTTCTTAGTTCCTGCGGTATACGACGACATGGTTTTTGCTGCCGGCGGCAAGGCTTTGACTCGTTTGAATGCCAGAACCGGCGAATCTGAATGGTCGGTTTCTTTCGATAGCCCGATCACGGGCGGCGTTGGCTCTGACGGCTACGTCACGGCAGTGGGTCTTTGGGACGGGCGTTTGGAAGTGGTGGATGCCGAAGGAAAGGTAACCTGGGAAAAGAAACTCACCACGGAATTGGCTTCTCCTCCTGTGGTGTCGCACGGTTTAGTTATTGCCCGCACGCTGGATACGCGTGTTTCCGCTTTTGAAGCTTCTTCCGGGGAACTGCAGTGGACGTATCAAAAGAGTCAGCCCGCTTTGACGGTCCGTTTACCCACAAGAATGCTCGCGCATGATAACTTTTTATTAGTCGGACAACCGAACGGTCATATCGTAATTTTAGATATTGCCTCCGGAAAACCCGTTTTTGAGTTTCAGGTTGCGCAGGCTAAAGGAGTGACGGAAGTCGAACGCTTGGTCGATGTAGTCGGTGCCCCGGTCTTTAGTGAAAACCTTGTTTGCGCTGCGGCCTTCCAAGGCGCTGTGACGTGTGTTGACAGCTCCAACGGGCAGACAAAGTGGACACAGAAGGTTGATGCTGTTGCAGGTCCTGCCATTGATGAGGACAACGTTTATGCCGTCAGCGTCAACGGAGAGGTGCAGGCTTTTTACAAAGAGAGCGGAGAACAGCGCTGGTCTAATAAGTCCATGCTGTATCGCGGACTTTCTGCTCCGGTTGTGTTCCCGGGTGCCGTGGCTGTCGGTGACGAAGACGGTTATGTCCACTTTCTCTCACCGAGAACCGGTGAAGAAATGGCACGTGTTCGTTTGAGCGGTCCGATCGTAACGCAGGCACAGCCTTTCAGTGCAGGCGCTATTTTCCAAACCAGTAAAGGCGAAGTTGCTTATTTGTCGAATAGATAAGAATTATGGTTCCAGTCATTGCGCTTGTTGGTCGTCCGAATGTCGGAAAATCGACCTTGTTTAATCGCTTGACGCGTTCGAGAGACGCCTTGGTGGCGGATTTCCCGGGCCTGACCCGAGATCGCCACTACGGCGACGGCCGCATCGGTGATAAACCTTACTTAGTGATCGATACGGGCGGTTTTGAGCCGATCCGCACCGAGGGCATCGTCAAAGAGATGACCGGGCAGGCGCAATTGGCGATAACCGAGTCCGATGCTGTTTTGTTCCTGGTAGACGGCCGCGCCGGTTTAACTCCGCAGGATCAAAGAATTGCTCAAAACCTGCGAGAGTCAGGTAAAAAGACATACCTTGTCGTCAACAAGGCAGAAGGTCTGACAGAAACGGCCAAGGCGGAATTCTATGAGCTCGCGTTAGGTGAGCCCTATACCATTTCTGCCGCGCATGGTGAAGGCGTCAAGGCTTTGATGGACCTCGTTCTTGAACCGTTCCCGACGGAAAAAGAAATTGACGAGGAAGGAGATTTCAAACACAAGATCAAAGTGGCGATTGCCGGCCGTCCGAATGCCGGCAAGAGTACGCTGATCAATGCTCTGATCGGAGAAGATCGTCTTATTGCTTTTGACATGCCTGGAACAACCCGTGACGCAATCGAGGTTGAGTTCCAGTACAAGGACCGTGATTACACCTTGATCGATACTGCCGGTCTTCGCCGCAAAGGCAAAGTGTTTGAGGCAATCGAAAAATTCTCCGTGATTAAGACGCTTCAGGCGATTGAAAGCTCCAACGTAGTGGTTCTTCTCCTGGATGCTCATGCCGGTATTGCCGAGCAGGATGCCAATATTGCCGGCTATATTCTGGAAAGCGGCCGAGCTTTGGTAGTCGGTGTCAACAAGTGGGACAGCTTGGATGATTATGAAAGGCGCCGCGTGAAAGAAGAGCTGGAACGCAAGCTCCACTTCCTGCGCTGGGCGAAGATTGTCTACATATCCGCACTTGAAAAACGCGGACTGCACCATTTGCTCAATGCGGTTAACGATGCTCATACTGCCGCTTTCATGAAGCTGTCTACGCCGAAACTCACGCGAGCCTTGATTGAGGCGACGACACGGCAGCTTCCTCCAAGAGCCGGCGGAGGACGTCCGAAGATGAGATACGCTCACCAGGGCGGTCAGAATCCCCCGGTTATCGTGGTTCACGGCAATGCACTCCAGGATGTTCCGGAAAGCTACCGCCGTTATCTTGAAGGCTGGTTCAGAGATAAATTCAAACTTGAAGGCACTCCGCTTCGAATTGAATTTAGAACGAACAAGAATCCGTACGCCCAAAAGGCCTAGCTGAAGAATTCCCGCCGAGAGCGGGAATTTTCTTAAGGCATCCCGCATTTTAGCTTGGCCGAAATTACGCCTGAATTAAGGATTTACAATAGGCGTTCGGAGGGCCTTTTAAAGCTAAAATAATTACTGTAGTAAGCGAATCTGCTGCGGAAATACAGACCCTATGGGGGGATGTCGCCCAACAAGAGTCCTTCGATCATAGAAGTGCAGAAGAAGTTGAATGTGCGCCCAAAATGATTAATACAAAGAACAATTTCGGCGTACCGCAGTTAGAATTTATTCAGAATTTATGAGCGGAATTTTCCGTTTGGAGAAAAACAATGACAAAAGGGCAATTGTTACAAGACCCATTCTTAAACAGTCTTCGTAAAGGACGTATTCCTGTTTCCATTTACTTGGTGAACGGTATCAAACTGCAGGGACAGATCGAATCTTTTGACCAGTATGTCGTCCTGCTTCGCAACACCGTAACTCAGATGGTTTATAAACACGCTATTAGCACTGTTGTTCCGGCTCGCGCCGTACCGCTGGGCAATGAACAGCAGGGAACTGAAGAAGCAGAAGCTGTATAGTGGATTATCAATATCAAAAAGGAGACGAGACACCCGGGAAGGTGTGGCTCGTCTCTGTCATTGTGGGCCGAGAAATTCACCGCGATGCGGCCCTTGAATTATCAGAATTAGCGACGTCCTGCGGCTTCCAAGTTGCGGGTCTGACCGAGGCGAAACGCGACAGACCCGATCCTAAAACTTTCTTAGGAAGCGGCAAAATCGAAGAAATTAAAAATGAGGCACTCGCCAACGAGGCAAAGGCGCTCATTTTTGATGTCGCCTTATCCCCCGCGCAGCAGCGCAATATCGAAAAAGCCGTCGGGCTAGAAGTTCTTGATCGTACAAATCTGATTTTGGAAATTTTCCGTCAGAGAGCTAAGACCAGAGAAGGCCGTCTGCAAGTTGAGCTTGCCCGCCTGACACACCTGTCGACACGTCTGGTCAGAGGCTGGACGCACCTTGAGCGTCAAAGAGGAGGTTTGTCCAAAACCGGCGGCCCCGGTGAAAAGCAAATCGAACTTGACCCTGTCTCTTATACACATCTCCGAGCCCACGAGACGCTCATGAATCT
>USHK01000092.1 GCA_900554375.1 uncultured Sutterella sp. | reverse complement strand
TCTACACGTAAGGAGTCGTCGGCAGCGTCAGATGTGTATAAGAGACAGCATCTATCGAATGGTCACTAAAGGGATAGCCGTGCAAAAAGCCCTCTGTGTTGCCCAGGATAAAAGATCCAATCGTTGTCGTCACCATTGCGCCATCGGAATTGACGATGCGTTTATCGACGTCTAAGGCAGCTTTTTCAGCTTCAACAGCCTTTTGAACCTGCTCTTCAATAGAGATGTCCCACGGATGGAACAAATCCAGCTGACGAGGATTCGCACAGAGCCGATCCTTATCAGGCAGTCCGTTGCATTCATCCGGCGTTGTATATCTCGCCATATCCAGAGCGGCCTTGACCGTTCTTAATATCGAGTCCTTGCGAAAGTCTCCGCTTGAAGCGACCGCCTTAGATTTTCCGAGATAGACAGTGATTCCGAAATCTCGATCATGCGTGTGTTCAATAGATTCGGTTTCTTGGTTTCTGACCGTAACACAGGTGCCCTTTTCTTCGCTGACTTCCACAGCGGCAGCTGTTGCCCCTAGAGAAAGTGCTGAATCCAAAGCATAGGAAACCAAGGAACCAAGCTCTTCAGAGCTACTTATTGTGGGAGTTTGACTCATATTTTGAAGCGGAAACGAAAAATTGGAGATTATGATAGCGCTTGATGCAAATATTATTAAATAAGGACAGGCTAATATGAAGAATACAAACGAAAACCTTGAAGAAGAGTACAGCGGTCCGAGCAAAAGTGAACTAAAAAGAAGGGCCGAGCATCTTCAGGATCTCGGTAAAGAATTGACCACCCTGGGTGCGGAAACTTTAGCAAAAATCGAACTTCCGGAAGTTATTCTTAAGGCTATTGAAGAATATCACCGTGTTCCCTCCTTCGGAGCCAAACGCCGTCAGCTCCAACTCATCGGAAAATACATGAGAGCGTTGGACGGTGATGCAGTTCGTCAGGCCATCGACCGCGCAACCGGCAACGATAAAGCAGCGGTCGCCGCCCTTCACAAGAGCGAACGATTAAGAGATGCGTTAATTGCAGACGACGCATCCCTTACAAAATTCATTGCCCAGTTCCCCGAAGTAAACGTTCAAGAGGTTCGCCAGCTTATCCGTAACGCTCGGAAGGAAGCCGAAGGCAACAAGCCGCCTAAATCCGCACGTGCTCTCTATAAGTTAATTTACTCGATGGTCCTTCCTCCGATCGTACTGGAAGTCTCCGAGGAGGAAGACGATGAAGAATAACAAAGCAAAAATCGGCCTCGTTTCTATCTCTGACCGCGCCTCCTCGGGCACTTATCAAGACAAAGGCCTTCCCGCTCTGAAGGAATGGCTGGCCAGAGCTTTGCTCTCTGAGTATGAAGTCGTAGAAAAACTGATTCCTGATGAGCAGCCTCTTATCGAAGCAACGCTTAAGGAACTTTGCGATCAGGAAAACTGCGACTTGATCTTAACAACGGGAGGAACCGGGCCTTCCCGCCGCGACGTTACGCCGGAGGCCACACTAGCTGTTGCTACTCGTACCCTGCCGGGTTTCGGAGAGCAAATGCGTGCTGTTTCGCTGGCCTTCGTGCCCACTGCGATTTTGTCCCGTCAGGTGGGTGTTCTCCGAGAAATCGAAGATCATGCTGCATTGATCATTAACCTTCCGGGACAGCCCAAAGCCATCGCTGAAACACTCGAAGGCATACCTTCAAAAGGCATCCACGGAATTTTTGCCGCTGTGCCTTACTGCATTGATTTAATCGGCGGCCCTGCTATTGAAACACGTCCCAATATCGTCAAGGCTTTCCGCCCGAAGTCAGCGAATCAGCCGCACATCATCGATGCTGAAGTCATTGAGCCCAAGGAAGGCAAAGCAGATTCGGCTATCATCATGCTGCATGGTCTAGGCAGCGACGGGTCCGATTTTGAACATTTCAGAGAAGAACTCGCAGCCTGCGGAGCACCCGTCGAGCAGTCTCGTTTGGTTCTCCCCACCGCTCCCGAACGCGCGATCACCGCTAATAAAGGCTTTTTGATGCGCGGCTGGTTTGATCTTCTCGATACCGACGGTATCGGAGCCACTGACAAGCCGGCACTTATTGAAAGTGCCCGCATCGCAGAGCGTCTGATTGCTTTAGAAGAAACTAAAGGCATAAGACGAGATCGGATTTTTTTAGGCGGCTTCTCACAAGGCGGCTGTGTTGCACTTTACACGGCTCTGAAACTCGACCGTCCGATCGGCGGCATTTTCTGCTTGAGCGGCTACCTGCCCATTGAATCCGCAGATGACATTGAACACGTCGGACAAGGCATCCTTTCTCCGATTTTCCTTGCTTACGGAAAAGAAGACAGCGACGTGCCCCCTGTGTATCCTGAGATCAGTGTCAAAGAACTTCGTAAACTCGGAGCAACCGACCTTTGGTCCAAGGGGTATGACGGAGCCGGACATGATTTATGCATCGAGGAAGTCACGGATCTATCCGACTTTTTAGAAAAATCCCTAGAAGCTTCTAAATCTAAATAAAGCTTTATATCCGATTTGAGGCAAAAGAGCGCTTTTCCAAGGCGCTCTTTTTTATGCTGGAACCCTTAAGAAGATATTTAAGAACTAAGATCATGGATTCTTTTTGGGACAAACTGTTAAGCGGCTCTGAGGCCATCCTTGAGCCCTTGCACGTACCGCTGTTTACGGCCGGCGGAAGTCAGATCGACACGTTCGATATTCTCGAATTCTGCCTGGTCTTTCTCATTGCGTATTGGCTTGGCAAGTTAGGCGAGGAAAGTATCAGAAAATTCGGCTCCCGTCACAACTCCGTCCGTCCGGAATCCCTTTCCATGTTTGCCCGCTTCATCCACTGGGGCATTTTGGCCGTCGGTATTCTGATGGGCCTATCGATGATCGGTCTCCCTATCACACACTTGGCGATCTTAGTTTCTGCCCTATCCGTGGGTATTGGCTTCGGACTACAGACGATTGTCAATAACTCCGTTGCCGGTTTGATCTTGATATCGGAACGTGCCGTCAGCTTAGGTGATATTATCGCCACCCCAAGCGGTCATGTAGGCCGGGTGACCATGATCACGATTCGTGCCACGCGTATTGTGACACCGACCGGTCAGGCAATCATCATCCCTAATGCCTCTCTGATTAACGGCTCTTTTACCAATTACACCATGGATCGCCGTGGGGTTCGAAAGATCTATCCGTTCTCTATCCCTTATGGGATTGACTTTCGTAAGGTTAAAGAAATTATCGAAAAGGCTGCCGTCTCGGTTCCATTTTGTATTAAGCCCGATGCGCTCCATGAGGTGGAGTGCGGTATCACCGGTTTCGGGAATTTCGGCATTAATGTAGAACTTGTTGTTTGGGTTGATCCGATTGAATTGATGGAGCCGTATCGCCTGGAAGCGGCCTTTTTGAACGCCATCAATGATGCTTGCGTAGCGAACGGCATTGTGATGCCGGGACCCTCTTATGGGGTCACAGTTTCCCCGACCCCGGCACCTGTTGCATTCAATGCTCAGGTTTCCGGCAGCTCTTCTCCAGTGCCCTCTAATCTCCGCGCACCTGCTCCTACGAACCACGTCCCTCTTGCAGATCCTTCGGTGAGCGCAAAAGCGATAGCGCAAGTTGCTCCTGCCGAAGCTGCAGCCATTGTCGGACTCCCGCAATCCTCGATTGAAAATCCGCCAAAGAAGAAGAAAGAAGAATAGTCTTCGAGGCTCAATGTCTCAATTCTCCTCATACTAAAATTCAATTATTCGTTTGAGGAGAAATCGTTGAGCCAATACATCGGACGCTTTGCACCATCTCCAACGGGCCACTTGCACGCCGGGAGTTTGGCCTGCCTCCTAGCCAGCTACCTTGATGCCAAGGCTCATAGAGGAACGTGGATTATTCGTATTGAAGACATTGATCCACCGCGAGAACCTGCATGGGCAGCTGAAGACCAACTGGAAACTATCGAAGCGTTTAAACTGCAGTCCGATCGGCCAATCCTTAAACAGTCAACTCGCAATGAAGCTTATAAACAAGCTTTAGATTTTCTATTCGGCAAAGGCATGGCCTATGGTTGTGCTTGCACCCGAAAAAGCATTCAGGCCGCATGTGCAACAGCCGGCTTGCCTCAGGGTATCTATCCCGGAACTTGTCGCCACGGAACGGGCGGAGTTCCGATTCGTGCATGGCGTTTTCTTGTGAATGAAGGGATCGTCTCTTTTGAAGACAAGTGGCAAGGTACGTTTTCACAAGACGTTTCAAAGGAAGTCGGTGATTTTGTTATTCGGCGAGCAGACGGCTTATGGGCCTATCAGCTCGCGGTGGTCGTGGATGACGGATTCCAAGGTGTTACTCACGTCGTTCGCGGCGCGGATTTGATAGACAACACGCCGAGGCAAATTCTGCTGCAGAAAGCGTTAGGCCTGCCTACTCCGGCGTACATGCATATTCCGCTTGTTTTGGATAAGGATGGAAATAAGTTGTCCAAACAAACATTGGCTCCCGCGATTAATCGAGACAACCCGGAACAAGAGGCGCAGCGTGCATGGATGCACCTAGGATTCCAGCCATTCGCCTTTGACACTCTCGACGAGTTTTATTCAGAGGCAATCAAACGCTGGAGGGCACGCTTCCAGATCAATGCTTAGTTCCTGCGTCCAGTCCCGCCCAACAGTACCGCAACTTCCTTCTTCTCTCCGGAAAGCGGCCTTGAGAAATTTTGAGGAGCAGCTGCCTTCCCGGATGTACGGCTCGGAACATAAGGCTGCGTGAAGAATGGATCCTCCGGCTTTCGAGGCGCTTTCCAAACATCTGTACCAACGGAAAACTTACGAGGAAATCTCGCTCTCTTACGAGGTTCCGGATCGAGCTCTTGCGGAACAAGATTAACCTTCGTCAGTTTTCGAATTGCGTCGAAATTCTTTCTGTCTTTGTCGGTAGTCAGCATCAATGCCAGGCCTGAACTTCCCGCACGACCTGTTCTGCCAATTCGATGAACATAGTCCTCAGGAACAAATGGAACGTCGTAATTAATTACGAGTGGCAGCTCCGCAATATCCAATCCACGGGCTGCGACATCCGTTGCCACCATGATATTTAAAGTGCCGTCCTTGAAGTCTTTTAACAACTTCAGGCGCTCTTCCTGAGTTTTGTCGCCATGAATCGCATCTGCGTTAAAACCACATTTTTCCAGCTCTCGAGCAAGTCGCCGAGCCGTCAATTTTGCATTAACAAATACGATAGTCTGAAGCGGATTTCCGTCAGCATCTTCTCCGCGGGTTTTTAGGAGCTCTACAAGGGCATCAGTTTTTTGGAGTTCATCAACTGAGAAGACCTCTTGCTTGATAGTGGCAGCTGTTGCGTTTTGGCGCGCGACCTCGATGACCACAGGATCCGTTAGGAAGTTTCCAGCCAGCCGCTTAATTTCAGGAGAGAATGTGGCAGAGAACATCAAATTCTGACGCTTTTTGGGAAGAGCATTCAGAATTCTAGAAATATCCGGCAGGAAGCCCATATCCAACATTCTGTCGGCCTCATCCAAAATGACAATGCCGCACTGATTTAAATTGGCATTCCTCTGCTCCAGATGGTCCAATAGACGCCCAGGCGTCGCAATCAAAATCTCAACGCCTCTCCTCAATGCCTCAGCTTGAGGCTTGATATCCACGCCGCCGTAGCTGTCTCTTATACACATCTGACGCTGCCGACGACTCCTTAC
>USHK01000091.1 GCA_900554375.1 uncultured Sutterella sp. | reverse complement strand
CGAGATTCATGAGCGTCTCGTGGGCTCGGAGATGTGTATAAGAGACAGCGGCGCTATGCCGGTTCTTTTAGATATCTACCAGGTTGGTCCCTGGGCAACACCGGATGAATTCGGAGCCGGCGCTGCATCGATTTTTGCCGACTATATCTTCGCTGAAGGCATCATGGTGGATGCAAGAAACGGCAAACGTTTCGTCAATGAATTAGCCTCCCGAAGAGAACGCTCAGAAGCCGAAATGAAATGCGTCGATCAACAAGGTAAACCGGTCATGCCGTTCGGCTTCTGCTCTGAGGAGACCACGGTAAACCGTCCCGGATTCAAAGCGAGCTTCAGAGAGGGTACGGTTAAAAAGTTTGACACTGTTGAAGCACTTGCCAAATTCTATGGGGCTCCGCTTGAGCCGCTGAAACAGCAGATCGCTGAATGGAATAAGATGGTGGCAGCGGGCAAGGATGAACTTTACGGCCGCCCCTTAGACAAAAAAGTTACTCTCAAAGCACCGTTCTACGCTATGAGATTCTGGCCGAAACTTCACTACTGCATGGGTGGAATCGGTATTAACGATCAGGCCCAAGTGATCAGCACTAAAACTTGCAAACCTATTCCTCATCTTTATGCAGCCGGAGAAATTACCGGAGGCGTCCATGGCTTAGACCGCTTGGGCAGCTGTTCTTCTACTGATTGCCTTGCTATGGGCCGAATCGCCGGAAGATCTGTCGCAGCTAACCTTTAAGAGAGAATAAATCATGAAAAACATTGTGTTATCTATGGTCGCCGCTTTCTCTATTTTCCTTAATCCGGCTTTCGCACAAAATCAAGCCATGTCCGGATCAATGACTCGTCTCCACGCTAATGTTCAGTGCGGCCAGTGCCACAACAACACTCAGCCGATGCAGGCTCCGCAAGACACTACGTGTATCCAATGTCACGGAAAATCTTCTTCCATCAAGCTTCCCGTCAACGTTAATGAAAAGAACTATCACAACTCTCCGCATTATGGGGATACCGTGAGCTGCCTTGAATGCCACAGGGAGCATCAGCCTCAGCAGAATCTTTGCAAAAACTGCCACGTGATCAAGTAATCGGAGCCTTCAGATGAAACTTCATTTTCTAATAGTTGCTTCCGGCTTGGCTATTGGTTCCATTGCTGTGGCGGCGCCGGCGGTGACGATGTACGGCATTCTAGACGGCGGTGTTACCGTGAGCAAACTTCAGCATCAGTCCGCCAAAGTTCAAATGACGAACGGCAACTGGCTAAGCAATCGTTGGGGCGTGATGGGACAAGAAGAGCTGGGCGCCGGAAATTCGGTGTTCTTCAAACTTGAACAAGGTTTTAATCTGAGCAATGGTTCTGAGGCTTCAGAAGGAAAAGCTTTCAATCGAGAAACGGTTTTAGGTCTGAGCGGCGATTGGGGCAAAGTGGGGTTTGGTCGCTTCGGCGGACTTTCTTCTGACTGCGGAACTTTTAGCATCTTAGGCGGCGCAGCTTATTCGACTTCGTTCTCTACGATCGGCAATATGTACGGAGCCTTTTACCTGACAGAGCGTTACAACAACTCCGTTGCATACAACACGCCGACCTTCGGAGGCCTCCAAGGTCACTTAATGTACTCGAATGGAATGAATTCCGACGAAGAAAAGTGGTCGCACAATTCTCACTACTACGGTGCCGGTCTGACCTATAACAAAGACAGGTTGTTCGTCGATGTGATCTATGAATTGTTAGATCACAAAGAATCAGTTGATCAAGACAAAACTAGTCTTTTGAATCTTGGTGCATCCTATGACTTCGGAACCTTCAAAGTATTTGGTGCATATGAATTTGCTAAGCACGCAGCATTGCCCGGAATTGTGTTCGAAGAAGAGAAGATGAACGAGGCGTACAACGCCGGAAAAGCGAATAACTACCATGCTTTTTCGGTGTCAACCTCAGTAAAAGTGTTGGGCGGAGACTTAATGGTTCAAGGCCAGTATGTCTTTGGCAAAAACAAGAACAATGGCAAACTTGAAGACGGCTGGGACAAAAAATTCAACGCTTACAGTATTGGCGCCGGGTACTTGTACAATTTTTCGAAGAGGACATTGGTGTATGCTCACGGAGCGTGGGGTAAAGCAGATAAAGCTCTGAATCTTGCTCCTGCCCTGAGCGGATGGAATACAACTTTGGGACTGATGCATAGATTCTAATTGTTTCTTTCAAGCTCCTCTTTAACAACAATAAAGAGGGGCTAATTTATTTTTTGTACGGATTTATTTAGTTTCTATGAAATGAAATTGTTGAAACAGGAAACTCAGTTCTCTTTTAGGGCTGCGGTTTGGGAAGTCCTACAAAAAAATTGCCCCTTTCAAAATTTTAGAGGTGTTAGCTTCAATTAACCTTCAATATCGTCTTGGCGGCTAATCATCAGTGGTTCATCAATTAAACTGATAGCAGACAGAATTCTCAAAAAGTATTTTTTAAATTCAGGAGGCGTCTGTATGCGCAAAAATCAAGTCGGGGTCACCCGAATGAATCTTGAGCACCTCAAAACATTTCACGTTGTTGCCAGTCTAGGCAGCTTCACAGAGGCAGCGAAGGCGCTTTACATGACGCAGCCGGCAGTTTCCCAGCAGATCCAAGGGATCGAGCATGCGCTTCGCAACCCGCTTTTCGATCGAAGTAAACGTCAGATTCGTTTGACCGCAAAAGGGAAAATTTTATTTAGCTACACCCAGAAACTCTTTGGCATTTTTCGTGAAATCGAAAACGTATTTAGTGATTTGAATCACCTTTTGACTGGAGAGCTAACCATAGCCGCGAGCGCAGTGATGGGTAACTACTTCCTCTCTTCCTTTATCGCAGATTTCTATAAAAAATATCCCCTGATTTCTATTCGGTTGGAGATGGGGGATTCTGCCTACGTTACGCACCTCGTAGAAGAGGGCCTTGCAGACATCGCTTTAAGCCGCCACGTGAGAAATCTCAAGCACTGCAAGCAGAAGCTGCTTATCAAAGAGCCGTACGTTTGTGTCTGTGGACCTTCCTCCCCCTTAGCGGCATTGAAAAGGCCGCTTTCCGCAAAAGAATTCGCGGAAAATTATCTTGTCATGCGTCAAAAAGGAAGCCGTATGCGCTCTAAGCTCGAGGAATGGCTTAAAAGTGTCGGAGTCTATGAGTTTCTTTCTGCTCCGGTTATTGAAGTAAATAGTCTTGAAAGCTCCAAACAATTAATTGAGAGGGGTTTCGGTGCTGCAGCTTTTCCATCAATTGCCGTTAGACAGGAATTAAAACGCGAATCGCTGAGTATGCTAAGAGTAGAAAATTTTTCTGTTACAGCAGATTATTTTCTCGGTTACAACGATAAACGTGAACTTTCTCCGGCAGCTTTTGAATTTATTTCCCTCCTTACAGAGAGCATGAAGCCGAACGATGAGGTTTGACTTGTAATCATAAGAATTTCTTATGGGACGTATATGATTTGATAATTTTTCATTTTGTCGCCTAAAGCTCAGAATTTACTCGTAGCTTTTAATCGCTGAGTTTAAAAAATCAAGGAGCTTAAAGTGGCAAAAGAAATAGAAAGAAAATTTCTCGTCGTTGGCGACGGATGGCGTGAAAATGCAGTCGGTACCCATTACCGCCAAGGTTATCTGAACAGTGTTAAAGAACGCACAGTTCGTATCAGGACAATTAATGACAAGGCCTTCCTCACAGTTAAAGGATTGACAGTCGGCTGCACGCGCCTCGAATTTGAATATTCAATTCCCTACGACGATTGCGTCAAGATGCTCGATGAGCTTGCAGAAAAACCGATTATTGAGAAAACCCGTTACAAGATTCCGGCTGGGAACGGACTTACATGGGAAATAGACGAATTCCATGGGGTTAACGAAGGTTTGATCGTAGCTGAAATTGAAATTCCCTCCGAAGATACACCTTTCGAAAAACCAGACTGGCTTGGCGAAGAAGTCTCTTCAGATCCTCGTTATTTCAATTCCAACCTCGTCTCTCATCCTTATACCACCTGGAATAAGTAGGCAATCAAATGACAAATCCTTACGACAAAAATAAAGCAATTAGTGCTGATGAAGCAGCTAAAATCATTCCCCGCGCTGAATTCCGCGTTTTTGGAAAGAACATTATTGCCGGCGTTCAAGAGCATATGTGGAAATGCAAAGCGACCCTTTACGCAGCTCGCGTAATGCCGGAAGAGATCTATTTCCTCTCTCGACGCACCAACGAAGCCAATGTCAAAGTTCGCGACGGTTTGCTTGACATTAAAACCAAAGTCGGAGAAACGCCTGAAGGCTATGAAATCTTCCAGCCCCGCGGCA
Source organism: uncultured Sutterella sp. (assembly GCA_900554375.1). GTDB lineage: Bacteria > Pseudomonadota > Gammaproteobacteria > Burkholderiales > Burkholderiaceae_F > Parasutterella. Next base: position 1,493 of record USHK01000091.1, on the reverse strand, counting down.
AATTCCAATTTCCTGTCAAACGGGAAGAGTTGGCCGAAATCCTCAATCATCTCGAAGTTCCGCTTGAGCTGACAAAAGACGTTTACAGCCTTGACGAGTTCATAGAGATGGCTAAAGAAAATTCGGAATTAGCCGTCGTTCGTGTGGAAAAGAAACGCTATGGCTTCTCGGTTGAAGGGATCATCTGCGAATATGCTCAGGTTTGGTTCAATGGCGCAATGGTAGAGACAGCTTGCTGCGAAAGCGAGAACTATGAAGGCATGAAAAAAGCGACGCAGGCTTTGGGGATTTCGGAGCTGCCCAATACAAACTATTTAAAAGCAGCCAAACAAGTTCTCGGTATGAACTAAAGTTTTATTGGAATTAACCGGAACGGCGGTTTTAAACAGCCGCCGTAAAAACTATGACAACAAACACCGTCCAAGCCAAATTCGACCCTCTCGATTTAAACAGCTATTCTTTAAATCGTCTCCCAAAGAAAAAGCTCACCAAAACCGGAGCATTTTTTAAGAAATGGGGGCTCCCGATTGCTGCAATTCTGTTCTTTGTCCTTGCTTATGTCGTCCAAATCCCAATCCTGAACCAAAAACAAGAGATTATGTTTGCCCTGTTTGCAACAGCTCTTTTTCTTTGGATCAGTGAGACGCTTCCGAACTACGTCACCTCAATGCTTTTAATCTGCGGCCTCGTGCTAACAGGAATTTTAAAAGCGAAACCGGCAATGGCTACCCTGGGGGATCCGGTTATTTGGTTAAACGTTTCAGCATTCGTTCTCGCAAGCGCGCTGGTAAAGACACAGCTGGTTAAACGTGTAGCGCTTTGGCTGATTCTTCGTTTTGGACGAAATGCATCGGCAATCTTTCTGACCTTTCTGGGAATTAACGTCCTTCTGGCAGCGTTTGTGAACGCTACGGCTGCGAAGGCAGCCCTGATGATGCCGCTTTTCATGGTCATCTCTGCCGTTTACGGTGCCCCGGGGACTGATACGACGAATAACTTCTCTCGAAATTTGGTGCTTTACAACTTAGTCATGATTAACGCAAGCTGCAACGCGTTTATGACGGGTTCCGGTGCTAATCTTCTTGCTATCGCTTTGCTCGCGGGAGCCGGATGCACGATTTACTATTTTGATTGGCTGATGGCAGGTCTTCCGCTCGTTATTGGATTTGGAATTATTGGGTACGGACTTGGAATGCGATTTATCTTTCCCGTATCCGAAGAAGACAAGCAGCCGAAGCTGCAGGGCGGCATGGAATCTCTTCAAAAGGCTTACGAAGAGCTCGGCCCGTTCAAGATGGACGAGTTAAAAGCAATCGCGATCTTCGGTTTGGTGCTTTTAGTTTGGGCCACGGATAAAATTCACGGCATCAATGCAACAGTTGTGGCTATGACCGGTGCTGTCATTATGCTTGCACCGCAGTTCAAATTGCTAAATTGGAACGACGTTGACATTCCCTGGCATCTGATGCTGTCTCTTATACACATCTGACGCT
>USHK01000090.1 GCA_900554375.1 uncultured Sutterella sp. | reverse complement strand
TAAGGAGTCGTCGGCAGCGTCAGATGTGTATAAGAGACAGCTACAACATCGTTATGGGTGTTGCCGCAGCAGGGGTACTTTTAGGCTGTACCTTCTCAAGCGGAATGATGGAAATTGCGAGAAGCGGTATTTTTAACCCGCAGCTCTTTACTTATTGGGATGTCATGCTCATCTTTTTTGCGGTGATGCTGACAGATGTTCTGCTTTTGGATACCTTTAACTCTCTCGGTCTTCCTACTTCGACTACGGTGTCCATTGTCTTCGAGCTTCTTGGTGCTTCCGTGATTTCCGCGGCTTACAAGCTGTGGGTTTCCACCGGAACGCTCCTCGGACTCGGCGCCTACATTAACAACGAAAAAGCTCTTTCAATCATCATCGGCATCTTGGCTTCTGTAGTGATTGCCTTTACATTCGGTACGATCATTCAGTGGCTGATGCGCTATCTTTTCACGTTCCGTTATCAGAAAGTTTATCGTTATCTCGGCGGTATTTATTCCGGCTTGTGTCTCACTGCGATTTTCTACTTCCTGATCGTTAAAGGAGCAAAGGGTGCTTCTTTCATGACGCCGGAACTGATCGCTTGGCTCGACGCCAATACTGAAACTCTCATGTGGAGTTTCTTCCTCACTATTACGGTGATTTTCCAGATCCTGATTTGGTTCTGGAACTTTAATGCACTTCGCATTGTCATTCTTGCCGGTACCTTCGCATTGGCCTTTGCCTTTGCAGGCAACGACTTGGTGAACTTCGTCGGTGTCCCTTTGGCTGCGATGCAGAGTGCCGGTATTGCGGCCGCCGCTGAAGCCGCTAATCCTTCGCTGACACCGATGACGCTTTACATGGGCGCTTTGAAAGAATCTGTCGTAACACCGACGATTTGGCTCATCATTTCCGGCTTGATTATGGTGTGTACGCTCTGGTTCAGTCCGAAGGCCCAGCGAGTTGTTCAGACTGCGATTAACTTGTCGGCAAGCGAACGCAGCGATAAGGAACAATTTGGTTCTACAGTCGGCGCCCGTGTTTTGGTCCGTTCCGGACTCGGTATTAACCGCATTATCAACCAGATCCTTCCTCGTTCTGTTTTAGACAGCATCGATAGACACTTCGAAAAGCCCCGCCTTAAAAAAGGCGAGGTTCCATTGCCGTTTGACCAAGTTCGAGCTTCCGTGAATCTGGTCCTCGCCAGCATTCTGATTGCAACAGCTACTAGCATGAAGCTCCCTCTGTCTACGACTTATGTGACTTTCATGGTTGCCATGGGCAGCTCTTTGGCTGACGGTGCGTGGGATAGAGAAACGGCTGTTTATAGAATTTCCGGCGTGATGGCGGTTATCAGCGGCTGGTTCCTGACAGCCTTTACTGCATTCATTGCTGCCGGTATTGCTGTTTTGCTTTGCATTTGGTTCGGACCGATCTTTATGGTGATCGGCGGTGTCTGTGTTGTTGCTCTTCTGATTCGTTCCAACTTCTTTAGTAAAGACAAGAAAGTTGAAGCGATGGAAGGCTTTGAGGCCGGTTTGTCCAAAGAAGAACTTCGTAAACGCTTTAATGCTGCGATTGACCGCAACCTGAAGCAGACAATCGATATCTTCTCCAACACCACGATGAACTTCCTTTCTGAAGACTATTCAGCGGTCAAGAAAGACAAGCTTGAGGCTCAGGAGCTCCTAGACCACATCTCTCTGCTTCGAAGTCAGTACTACCTCATGATCAGCCACGGACAGGGCGCAGGAAAAGACTACGACGCTCGAAATTACTATTACCGCACTTTCTCAAATGTCAAAGACGTTGCTCAGGATCTTCGCAATACCGTCAATCAGATGGAAGAGCATTTGGCTAACAGCCACTCGGTCTTCAAAGGGCAGCTGAGAGCTAATTTGCTTAAGGCGGTGGACGCATTGTCCGACTTCCAAAAATCTTTGTCTGAATACGTGATGAACGGGTCGACAACGGACGAAGTGCTTCTGCGCTTATCCAATTCGAACCTTGAGGAAGTTAATGCCTTCCAGCTCGAGCTAATGAAGGAAATCGAAGTTAATAAGATGCCTCTTCATCGGTCGGAATTGTATTTGTCGATTCTTCAGTTGTATCGCGAAATTATCAATCGCTATACCGTTATTGTTCTTCTGCAGCGTGAACTGAACTTCATGCTCAGCGAAAGGCAGGAAGACGGACATGCAGCCGACGCTCCTGCCGAGCCTCAGTCACAGCATTAAGAGAAACATCATTTGGCTCAAGCGGGTTGTTCTCCGGGACACCCGCTAATTTTTTTGCTGTTGGTACAGTTCTCGAGAGCGTTGACGCTCGTTCGTGCAGCCTGTAGATTGTAAAGATCATGTCTTCAGGAGCTGCGTTATGCCATTCGTCCGAATTTGTGTCACAGGCGACGAAGAACGCCCGACCTCAGAACAAAAGAAAGAATTGATCGCCGGCGTGACAAAACTCGTCGAGGATGTTCTCGGTAAGAACACCTCAAATATGGTCGTCATCATCGACGAGATTCCGATGGAAAACTATGGAATCGGCGGCAAGACTGTCAGAGAACGCCGAAAAGAAAAACCAAGCTAAAAGACAAAAGAAAAACCGAATCAGCCGCGAGACCGATTCGGTTTTATCAAATCCAACCCGTTGGATTACTCTTTCTTCGTCTGAACGAGTTCAAGCGGGGCGGAATCTTCCTGAACAACACGCTTGATGCGTTTACGTCCGAGCTTAGGCTTAGGCGTTTCATCTCTCACAGGAACATCCTTTTTGGTCGTTCCGATGAGTTCGAGGCCGGCTTTTTCCAGCATCGGCTTAAGGTCTACCGGTTTGTCGCTCGAAGAAACTTCCATCTGAGCCTTGGCCGGAGCTGCCGTTTCAACCGGTTTGGTTTCGACAGGTTTGACCTCTGCCGGTTTTACGACCGTCTTCTCTGTCACAACAGGCTGAAGGGCTTCAGCAGTGGTGACCTGTTCGGACTTAGGAGCTTGCTTAGCGGCTTCTTTTACGGCTTCTGCTTTAGGAGCGGCGGAACTGACGGTCTGAACCTCAGAGTCATGGCTTTCGACCTTAGTCACAAAGTCAGCTGCTTTGCGAGGAGCTCTTTCGCGTCTCGGACGAGCAGACTTGGGAGCTTCTTCCGTAAGATGCAGCTGATCGGCTTCTACTCGAGGCATGTGTTCATCGGCATGGATGGTGGCAGCGTTCACCTGCGGAACAGCGTGTTCGCTCATGACAACGTCCTCGATAGCGGCAACAACCGGAGAGACAGGTGCGGGCGGTACTACGGATCTTGCTGCACGCGGTTCTCTGTCACTTCTATCCTTACGCAGACGACGGGCTCTGCGAGTGCGGGGGCGCTGTTCTGTGGCGTTGGACTGAGACTCAACGGACGGAACAACGCGAACAGCTGTCTCTGTGATCTCTTCAACGGCTTCCAAAGGAGCTTTCTTTTCTTGGGTCTGGGGCGCCGGAACTTCAGCCGCAACCGGTACCGGGGCAGCGGCAGGTTTTTCAATCTGCGGCTGAACCTGTGCGGGTTCAACTGGCGCCGGAACGTTCTGTTTTTCAACAGGTTTTACCGATTCTTCAGAGATCGGAGCTTGGACCGGCTGAACGGGCTTAGTAACTTTTCTTTCTGCTGGGGCACCGTTTTCCTTCAGAGCTTTACGTGTACGCTCGATTCTTTCCGGTTTATCCGTTTTTTCAACAGCGGCCGGACGAACGGCAGGAACGTTTTTCGCTTTATCAACGGCTTCTTTCTGACGTCTGTCTTCCGTCTTAGCGGCCTTAGCTTGTCTGGGCTGCTTGGGAGCGCGTTCAATTTTTTCCTGTTTAGCGACAGGCGTACGTGCTTTACGCTGATCGTCTCTTTCCTGACGACGGTTCTTACGCTCGCCGCGTTCCTTTCTGTTAGAAGACTTGTCGCTTCTGCCGGATGTGCTCTTGGTTTCCTCCTTCTCTTGAGCCTCGGAGCTTCCGGTGAAGAAAGCAATGATCTTTTGGAAGAAGCTCTTTTCTTTCTTCGCAGGTTCTTTAGAAGGTTTAGCAACTTCGACGTGTTTGGGAGCGTCTTCTCTAACCGGCAGTCCCTTAATAACAGGGATTTGGCGAGGTTTAGTGGAAGGAGCGACGTTCTGAGCTCTGGAATACGGAGCTTCGGGTTCGGGAGCGAGTTCTTCCACGCGCTTATAGCTCGGAGCACCCTCTGTCAGCAGCTGATCTTCGGAACGCAGGCGTTCGATCTGATAGTGCGGAGTTTCAAGTGTCTTGTTCGGAATCAGAATGACTTCGATGTGGTGACGATGTTCGATCTTAGCAATGTCGTCACGCTTTTCATTCAGCAGATAGGTTGCAACATCGACAGGAACCTGAGCCTGGAGAGCAGAGGTGCCGTCTTTGAGTGCTTCTTCCTGAAGAATACGAAGAACCTGAATAGCGCTTGACTCGGTGTCGCGAATGGCGCCGATGCCGTTGCAGCGCGGGCAGGTAATATGGCTTCCTTCGTACAGAGAGGGACGAAGGCGCTGACGAGAAAGCTCTAACAGGCCGAAGCGGGAGATCTTAGCGATCTGGACACGAGCTCTGTCGTGGCGGATGGCTTCTTTGATGCGCTGTTCGATAGCACGCTGGTGGGCCGGATCTTCCATATCGATGAAATCGATGACGATCAAACCGCCTAAGTCACGCAGACGCATCTGGCGGGCAACTTCTTCAGCTGCTTCTTCGTTGGTGTGGAAAGCGGTGGCTTCGATGTCTCCGCCGGCAGTGGCGCGGGCAGAGTTAACGTCGATTGCGACAAGCGCTTCAGTATGGTCAATCACGATCGAGCCGCCGGAAGGCAGAGGAACGGTTCTGGAATAAGCCGTTTCGATTTGATTTTCAATCTGAAAACGAGAGAACAAAGGAACGTCGTCAGTGTAACGTTTGACACGATTAATCATGTCAGGCATGACGTGGCCCATGAACTGTTTGGCTTGTTCGTAAATATCGTCGGTGTCGACCAGGATTTCTGCAATATCCGGTTGGAAGTAGTCGCGGATCGCGCGGATCACGAGATTGCTTTCTTCAACGATCAGGAAAGGAGCAGGATTGACTCGTTCGTATTTCTGTCCAAGGGGACCGACCGGAGCTGTAACGAAGTTGCCTTCGGTGTCTTCGTACTGCGGCGTCGCAGCTTCAACAATAGCTTGCCAGAGCTGAAGAAGATAATCAAAGTCCCACTTCAGTTCTTCGACTGTACGGCCAATTCCGGCGGTACGGGCGATTAAGCTCATGCCTTTCGGTGTCGGAAGTTTGGACATGTTTTCGCGAAGTTCTTCGCGTTCCTCACCTTCAATACGACGACTGACACCGCCGCCGCGAGGGTTGTTCGGCATCAGAACCAGGTAGCGGCCCGCTAAAGAAATGAACGTGGTAAGAGCAGCTCCTTTATTGCCGCGTTCCTCTTTTTCAACCTGAACAATCAGTTCGGTTCCTTCCGTAAGAGCTTCCTTGATGGTCGCTGTGCGAACATCAACACCCTCTTTGAAGTAAGAACGCGAAATTTCTTTAAAGGGAAGGAAACCATGACGCTCTTCGCCGTAATCGACGAAACATGCTTCCAAAGACGGTTCAATACGTGTAATTACGCCTTTGTAGATGTTGGACTTTCTCTGCTGACGTTCGGAAGACTCAATGTCAATATCAATGAGCTTCTGACCTTCTACGATAGCGACACGCAGCTCTTCAGCATGCGTGGCGTTAAATAACATGCGCTTCATCAAGCACTCCTCAGTCTGTCTCTTATACACATCTCCGAGCCCACGAGACGCTCATGAATCTCGTA
>USHK01000089.1 GCA_900554375.1 uncultured Sutterella sp. | reverse complement strand
CGGCTACGGTGACTTCAACCGGGGCGGCTTCAAGTTCTTCCGGAGTCTTGCTGCCGTTAGCGGCGCGGACGTCTTCAATACGGTCTTTTTGAACGAAATCATTCGGATAAGCGATGCCTTCGGCTCTGAGTTTGTCGAGTTTAGCTAAGCGTTCGGCAATGATATGGTTTTCAGTTTCAAGAGCGTCTTCTTTTTTGACGGTTTCTTTCTGGTTTTCCACTTTAGTCTCCAACAGAAATATTGCGAATATCCGAGATGGGCTCTTTGCCGAACTCGTCGCTGTTGAGGTAATTTAAAAGTCGTTTGGCAGTGTCCTCGGCACTCTGAAGTTTGCCGTCTTTCTCTAAGTTGATAAAGCGGCTAACGTTCGGAAAATCTTCTTTGGAAGAGGCGCGAATACTGCCTTGCATGTCAGTGTTCACCACGCCCGGAGCGACAGCGCTCAAGCGGGCAGGATTAGTCTTGCCTCGCTGATCTTCGGCCGTCACGGCTGTGAATCGATCAAGCGCGGCTTTGGTTGAGCAGTACATGGCCCAGCCGGGAACGGATTTGCGGCCTGCTCCGGAAGAAATATTCATGACGCGGCGCTCGCCTTTCCACTCTCGGGTTTCATTCAAGAAAGCCTGAGTCAGCAATACAGGGATCTCAAAATTGACGCGGATGCAGTCCACAGCGGCCTGCGGTGAGGCGTTTTCAATGGGGCCGACAGGTCCGAGTACTCCGGCGTTGTTGATCAGAATCAGGCGGTCGTGTTCTGAATATTCTTTGTCGGAAAGCAGCCACATGAGAAGCTCAACAGCGCCTTTTCGGTCGAGCAGATCAGCCGTGAACTGAATGAAATTGCAGCCGAGCTTGTCGGCTTCTTCTACCAGAGCTTTCGAAGGACGGCGTTCCATCGTAACGACGGTATCTCCGGCTTTAAGTGACTGCCGGGCTAATTCAAAACCGAGCCCTTTGGAGGCGCCGGTGATAATAGTGAGGGTCTTCACGCTTAGACTCCCTGCTTGAGGCTGGCCTCAATGAAGGGCTCCAGCGCCCCGTCTAAAACGGCTGTCGTGTTGCCGGTTTCTACATTGGTGCGAAGGTCTTTGACGCGGGACTGATCCAACACGTAAGAACGGATCTGGTGACCCCAGGAGATATCGCTCTTGTTGTCTTCCAATGCCTGCTGTGTGGCCTGACGTTTGCGAAGCTCCGCTTCATAGAGACGGCTCTTCAGAATCGTCATCGCTTCTTCTTTGTTCTGGTGCTGGCTCCGGCTTGTCTGGCTGACGGCGACGATGCCGGTAGGAATATGCGTGATACGAACGGCGGAGTCCGTCTTCTGAATATGCTGACCGCCGGCGCCGGAGGCGCGGAACGTATCTATTCGCAAGTCGGCCGGATTGACTTCTACTTCGAAAGAATCGTCGACTTCGGGAACTACAAAAACAGAAGCAAAAGAGGTATGACGGCGTGCGTTGGAATCAAAAGGACTCTTACGGACTAAGCGGTGAATACCGGTTTCGGTTCTGAGCCAGCCGTAAGCGTAGTCGCCTGTGATTTTGATGGTGCAGCCCTTGATGCCGGCAACATCGCCCTCGGTCTCTTCAACAATCTCGGGCTTAAAGCCTTGGCGTTCCGCAAATTTGATGTACATGCGCTCAAGCATGCTGGCCCAGTCCTGCGCTTCGGTTCCGCCGGCGCCGGCCTGAATTTCCAGGAAGCAGTTGGCTTCGTCATGTTCTTGATTGAACATGCGCTGAAATTCGAGTTGTTCGACCTCTTTTTTGAGTTTGTTGATATCTGTTTCTACCGCTTCCAAGGAGGCATCGTCATCCTCTTCTTTAGCCATTTCAAATAACTCCAAAGCATCGGAGAGGCCGGTAGTCAGGTGTTTGATAGTTAGAACAACGTCTTCGAGACGTTTCTTCTCTTTGCTCAGCTGCTGAGCACGCTCTTGATCAGACCAAATGCTCGGATCTTCAAGCGCTTGATTGACTTCTTCTAAACGACGCTCTTTCTGGTCGTAGTCAAAGATACCTCCGCAGCTCTTCCGTGCGAGCTTGAAGGTCCTCGGCGGTGGTGCCGATGAGGTTTAAACGTTCAACTTCCATTTCTTAACGTGTTGATATTAAAAAGAACCCTCAATTATATAAGACGTGACCCAGACCTTAACCCGTGCAGCGGGTGGAAATGGGTCTGTTTTTTCTCAATTGTGTAAGTTTGTTTGCACGGCTAAGAAGCGTTAAGCCGTCCAGTCTTCACACTCGTCTTCCATGCCTTCGATGATGAGCTGTACTGATTGACGTCCTCGAAAGTCATTGATGTCGAGTTTATAAGCTAAACGCACAGTCGGAGGCAGTTCGCGTTTATGGCGAAACCAAATAGCTTGGATTTCTCTGCCGTCGACTTCAAGGGACAGCTTCAAGTGCTGATCCTTTAAGACTCTCTGAGAAAGTACTTTGAATTGGTTTGCAAAGAGAGGTTCCGGGAATGCTTGACCCCAGACATGCTTGCGGATGGCTTCAACAAGTTCAATGTTAAAGTCCGAAGCCCTCAGCTCACCGTCCGTGACGATATTGCGCTCGAATACTTCCGGGTCGGAAAGTTCTTTGACAGCGCGTGCAAAGAGTTCTTTAAATTCATCAAAAGCATCTGTGCGGATCGTCAGACCCGCAGCCATGGCGTGACCGCCGAATTTCAAAATTAGCCCGGGGCTTAGCTTGCTGACACGATCCAATGCATCGCGCAGATGGATTCCGGGAATGGAGCGCCCCGAACCTTTGAGAACGCGCTCTCCGTTTTCTTCGGACGGAGCAAACGCAATCACCGGACGATAAGTCTGCTCTTTGATGCGGGAGGCAACCAAACCGATAATGCCGGCGTGCCAGTCGTCACCTTTAAGAACGATGGAGTTGCTGTCGTCAATAGAAATAGTCTGAAGAGACAGGATTGCATCCGACTGCATAGAGACTTCCCGATTTCGGCGCTCCGCGTTGATTTCGTCGAGTTCTTTAGCGTAGAAGAGCGCAGTGTTGTAGTCGTAGCTAGTCAGGCATTCAACACCTTTGTTGATGGTATCCAAACGGCCGGCAGCGTTGATGCGCGGTCCGAGAATGTAGCCGAGGTCGTTTGCGCTGATGCGGTGAGCATTCTTGCCCGCCACCGAGAGCAGGGCGCTCACGCCGGGCTGCATTTTGCCGGCACGAATGCTCTCCAAACCTTTGGAAACGAGGATTCGATTATTGCGGTCAAGCGGCACCACATCGGCAACCGTACCCAAAGCGACCAGGTCGATGAGGTGCTGAAGGTTCGGCTGTCTTCCTGTCGGATAAGCACCTTTGGCGCGGAGTGCCGAGCGGACGGCGATCAACACGTAAAAGATAACGCCGACACCGGCTAAAGATTTGCTAGGGAACGAATCTCTGCGTTGATTCGGGTTGACGACAATGGTGTCGGGGATTTCATCGCCCGGCAAATGGTGGTCAGTGACGACCGTCTCGATGCCGAGGGTTTTGGCGTGCTCGACCGCTGCTACTGAGGAAATGCCGTTGTCGACGGTAATGATGAGTTGGGCGCCTGCGGCGGCTGCTCGGTCGACAAGCTGAGGAGAAAGACCATAACCGTCTTTGTCTCGGTCGGGAATTAAGTAAGAAACATTGAAGGCGCCGAGGGCCTGAAGCCCAAGAATGCCGACGGAAACGGCAGTTGCGCCGTCGCAGTCATAATCACCGATGATCACGATCTTTTTCTGTTTCCAAATCGCCTCGGCGATAGCTTCTCCTGCTTCCTTGCAGTTTTTGAGGTCCCACGGAGAGAGCATTTCCTTGAATTCATAATCAAGGTCGGACGGACTCGTGACGTGTCTGGCTGCTAAAGCGCGCGCCAGCGGTTCGGGAAAGCCGCGGTTGGTGAGCGCCTGAACGACATTTCGGTCAAATCGGCGAATCGTTATTTTGGTCATGACTTTTTGTATTCTTTAGCGGCCGGAATTCAGCCATGCTTCTGTGTAATTTTTAGATGTCTTCCAAAAGGCAAAAGAAGACTTTTGCTCCTGAAGTTTTTCAATAATGCTGACGCGTAAACCGTCGGAAGCAGCTAAGCGGGGATGGTATTTCTCAAATCCTTTTGCCGTTGCAGTCAGATGTTCCATACGTTCAACGGCGCTCGTCCAGGCGGAAATCCATCGCACGGGATCAGCTTTAACCGCGGGATCATTAAATTCGTCAAGGATGCAGAAGCGATCGCCTTCCGGACAGTCGGGCCACGCAGCCGTCGAAGATTTGATATAGGCCCGGGCAATGCCGGCTGCTTCGGCAACTCCTCGAATGGTCGGGTCCGATGTCAGAGCGCAGCGAATCTGCGTATAAGGAAGCAGCTGTTCTTCAAAGGCGCCTCCGTTGATCCAAAAACCTTCGACGGAGGGTCGGCCGGCTTGAGCGCGGAGTTCGTTAAAGGAGCTTTTTGCAAGACTTTCTTCGATGGCCCGAGTGATTTCGCTCCACTCGGACGCCTCGGGCCCTGCGGCCTGGGCCGGTTCTTTGTTTTCCTGCGCAAGCCACGGGGCAATCAGAACCTGCCAAGCTTTCTTGCGCGCGAGGAAAAAGCGTCCGTCCAACACCTGTACTTCAAAACCGAATCGGCGAGCAGCAGGATTCAGAAGGTCTCTGAGGTCGCACTCTTCGTCGATATCAAACACGTCCCCGGCGCTTTTAAGCACGCCGTTTTCTTTGCGATAGCCGTTTAGGGCCCAGAATTCTTGATGAACTTTCGGGCCTCCGAGACCTTTCCAAAGGTAAGGAGCTGTCGGAGCGAGATTTTCGCGCTGAGTCAAAAGCATCCACACCCACTGCATCGAAGCAAAGCCGCTGAGGGCCGGATTTTCAAAAATCGTGGCGATCTTTGGTTCTCCGAAGCCTTCGAGGAATTTTCGCAAAACGGGCGGAAAGGCTTCCTCACCTAACGCGTTAATTTCATTAGGAGAAAGCAGTGAATTGGGTAATAAAAATATACATGCGGGCATAGCCTTAAATTCTAATTGTTTGATCTCACGGCTAGAATAGCCTGAACGTTTAGTTGGATAAAATTTGTGAAAAATAAACCTTTATCGGGTCTGCCCTTCGAATGGATGATCGGTCTGCGATACACACTTTCGCGCCGCAAAGGCCGCAGCGACGGCTTCGTATCGTTCATATCGGCCATGTCAATGGCGTCCATCGCTCTTGGCGTTATGGCCCTCATCGTAGTTCTTTCAGTCATGAACGGATTTCAGAAAGAAGTTCGCGACAAGATGCTCTCCGTGCTTTCGCATGCCGAGGTTATTTCCATCGGAGCGCCCATCCCTGACTGGCAGAAAACAGCAGAGGAACTTAAGAAACAGCAGCCTGAAATCATCGGCGCAGCCCCTTTTTTAAGAGGCCAGGGACTGCTTACAAGCGGCACAAATGTTCGAGGAGTCCAGCTCAACGGTATTGACCCGCAGACGGAATCACAAGTAAGCGACATTGCAAAAAACATGAAGATCGGACAACTGTCCGACTTAAAACCCGGAGAATTTAAGATCATCCTGGGAACCGACTTAGCAAGAATGCTGGGTGTGATCCCAGGAGAAAAGGTCAACGTGATGGTTCCTCAGGGACAGTTCACTCCCGCCGGAACGATGCCGAGAATGAGACAGTTTACAGTAGCCGGTGTTTTTAATTCCGGTCACTATGAATTTGACAGCGCGATGAGTTTTATCAACCTCGCCGATGCTGAAAAACTGATGCGGACCCAGACACCCGGCGGTATCCGCTTAAAGCTCTCCAATATGCAGGACGCGCCTAAGG
>USHK01000088.1 GCA_900554375.1 uncultured Sutterella sp. | reverse complement strand
CATGAGCGTCTCGTGGGCTCGGAGATGTGTATAAGAGACAGGGTAAGGGTTGTATGCCTTACTTGAAACTTTTGAAGCTCGTTTATTTAGCGGATAGAAAGGCACTTTTAGAATTCGGTGACACGTTGACCGGTGACTCTTACTCGGCTATGAAACTTGGGCCTGTGCCGTATTTCACCTACAACAATTTAAAGCAAGATCTGTTTTCAAAAGATTGGCTCTTGCATAAAAAATATGAAGTGAAGCTTGTAAAAGAAGTCAATGGCGACGATCCCTTGGAAACATTCGATCTCTTAAGTCCAGTTGCTCAACTGATACTCGATTTTGTTTGGGACGAATACGGAAGCTTTGAAAAATACAAATTAGCAGAGCTAACTCACTTGATTTGTCCCGAATGGGCAACATGTCGATCAGATAGCATTCAGCTGGCCGACATTTTGAAGGCTGAAAACATACCTAGCGAAAAGATACACAAAATACTCCAGCATATTGCCGACAGCAATAAACTTCAGTTGCTTTCTCGCAAATTGCAATGAGTTCTTACGCCATTCGCGGTGGGACGGTTTTAGCCTATACGGGCTCTACTCCTCACCTTCACATTGTTTGCTCTGATCCCGCTTTCTATCCAGAGATTGGTGGGATTGGGGTACTGGTTGTGAATATAAGCTCCGTGAAAGAAGATTTAGCATACGACTGTACTTGTGTCTTACATGCCGGTGAGCATCCGTTTGTCGTACACGACAGCTATGTTGTTTACGCAAAAGCTGTTGTTTGGAAGCTAGAGAGTATAGAAAAGAGAATAGAAAGCGGTGAGATAGTTCCCAAATCTAATTGGGCTGAACCTCACATAAGCAACGTAATCTCCGGATTCTTTAAATCACCTTTTGTAGCAAGAAGAATTTTAAAGTTCTGCCAGCAACATTGCGTGCCTCGTCCTTGAGCTTCTTTCTCTTGCTAGAAAGGAGAAGACGACTTAAGACAGAGCTCGAATTATCACATCAAGAATTTGCACCGACAACAAAAATCCTCCCACCCTACCGCGAGAGGATTTTTATAAAAGGCCCGCAGTCGGATTACTTTAGGACTTCAACCGGCGCATCGACTTCGTACTCGGTCTTGAGAAGGTCTTTGTCGACTTCGACGACTAACTTAACGGTGTTTTCAGGCTTAACGTTTTGACCGTTCCAATATTTGCGATCGATTTCAAGTTCTACGGTACCTGTTGCATCCTTGAATTCGTACTTGTCGCCGCGGACGTTTCGTACGATATTACCCTTTAAGATCAGATGAGCGTCATCCGGAAGTGATTTGAGCTGAGCTACAGTCCCTTCTTGAGTGGCGCCGGGGCCTGTGAAGCCGCCTGTCTGAGCCATAGCCGGAGCAGCGGCAACGACTGAAGCTAAAGCAATTGCAGATAATACTTTCTTAACCATTGGTCTCTCCTCAAATGTATTATCTTCAGCTTAAATCTTCTGTTCAGTGGCAATTAAATTTTTCCCGCACAATGAGTACGCTGAATTGATCCGGAGGAGGAAAATTGAGACTGGCTCATTTGGCGAGAGGAAAGAGCTTTTTTCGCCTTTCCCGCTACAGCCTGTTACTGCAGAGAAAATTACACGCCTTGAGCAGGCGTGTAAGAGGTATCAAAAATAGTTTTGAAGTTGCCGATTATTCAAACAAGGCCAGAACCCCGGATAAAGGAGCAAAGTCGAAAGCTTGCTTAGCGTGCGGTCTGACCTTTGGTTTGGCGTGCCATGCAATAGATAGTCCGGCAGCTTCCAGCATCGGAATGTCGTTGGAACCGTCGCCCATAGTAATGAGCTCGGAGAGTTCAATTCCGTGCTGCAGGGCATAGGCAGAAACATAAGAAATCTTGCCGCGTCCGTCGATGATAGGCGTGCCGAAAGGGCCGGTCACTCGTCCGGTTAATTTGCCGTCCACGATTTCAAGTTCGTTGCTGATCACGTGCGTGAAGCCATATCTTTCCTTAACAACTTCGGTTACGCAGCTGAAACCGCCTGACACCAGAAGCATAGGAATACCGGCAGCTTTGAACGCTGCAACGAGTTTCTCTGCGCCGGGGTTCGGTTTGATGTGGCGGTCAATCAAACGATCAACAATGGACGCATCAGCTCCGGCCATTAACTTAACTCGAGCCGTCAGGCTTTCGGCGTAGTTCCGGATTTTTCCCTGCATCGCAAGTTCAGTGATATGCGCAACTTCTTCACCCTTACCCACGAAAGAGGCCATTTCATCCAGCGTTTCCAAATTCAGGAAAGTGGAGTCCATGTCGGTCGCAAAAAGCTTGAAATTTTTAAGCTTCAGTCCGGGCTCGATCCAATTTGCATCGATTTGCAGGGCTCTGGCTTTTTGGGCCCATCGAGCCTCGAATTCCTCACGATTGACTCGACGCAGTCGAACCGCACAGGGATCTTTGATCGTGCCTTTTTTGCCAATGGTGTGGAGGAACTTTTCTAAAGTTTCTTCACGTCCGATCTTGGTTTGAAGAACTAAATCGTGACTCACTTGAGCTCCTTGAGGATTCTTAGGATGTTGTCGCCCCGTTTTTCGGCGGTATCACTGTAAGTGTCTAATCGTAACCGATTCGGCCCGAGCATGCGCATATTTCGGTTTGTCTGAAGCATCCGGAAGAACTTTCCCGGGTCAAACGAGGGTTTATCTTTAAAAGTAAAGATAATGGAGTCCTCGCCGGCATCGATCTTCAAGATGCCTAAAGGCTTGGCTTCTACGCGAATGCGATGCGTGAGGATTAGGTTTTTGGCTTCCTGGGTCAGCTTGCCGTAGCGATCGGCAATTTCTTCTTGTATCTGGTAAAGGTCCTCCTTGTTCTTAACTTGTGCGAGGCGTTTATAGAACGTCAGACGGTTATGAACATCAGGAACATAATCGGAGCGAAGCAGAGCCGGGGCATGCAAATTGATGTCTGTTGTGGCTTCCAGCGGCTGGAGCAGATCGGGCTCTCGCCCTTCTTTCAACGCTGTGACTGCAGAATCAAGCATCTGTGTATAGAGGTCAAAGCCGACACCGGTCATCGAGCCCGACTGATGTTCGCCTAAAACTTCACCGGCGCCGCGAATCTCCAAGTCATGCATGGCCAAATAGAATCCGCTGCCGAGTTCTTCCATTTCTTTAATGGCCTCAAGACGCTTCTCTGCGTTTTTGGTCATGGCTCCTTCGCCCGGTGTCAGCAGGTAGGCATAAGCCTGATGGTGCGAACGTCCGACGCGGCCGCGCAGCTGGTGGAGCTGGGCAAGGCCGAATTTGTCGGCACGATGCATGATGATCGTATTGGCATTAGGAATGTCAATACCGGTTTCAATAATGGTTGTGCAAAGCAAAACATTTGTACGCTGAGCATAGAAATCACGCATTACGCGTTCCAGCTCACGTTCGTTCATTTGGCCGTGCGCGACGCCGATGCGCGCTTCGGGAAGAAGCTGTTCCAGACGCATGCGGGCGTTCTCAATGGTTTCTACTTCGTTATGAAGGAAGTAAACCTGACCGCCGCGCTTTAATTCACGCAAAACAGCTTCACGGATCAGTGAATCACTTTCACGCTGAACAAAAGTTTTGATGGCCAAACGTTTTTGAGGGGCGGTTGCTATAACAGAGAAATCTCGAATGCCTTCGAGCGACATCGACAAAGTTCGAGGAATCGGGGTAGCCGTCAGCGTGAGGATGTCGACTTCTGAACGAAGAGATTTAAGCTGCTCCTTTTGGCGTACACCGAAGCGATGCTCTTCGTCGATGACGACAAGACCCAAATCCTTGAACTGAACTTTATCTGAAAGCAGTTTATGGGTTCCGACAACGATATCAATCGTTCCGTTTTTGATTCCTTCAATCGATGCGTTCACTTCCTTAGAAGAACGGAATCGAGAAAGCTCGGCGATTTTGACAGGCCAGTTGGCAAAACGATCTCGGAAAGTCTGGGCATGCTGCTCGGCAAGAAGGGTCGTGGGGCAAAGAACCGCAACCTGTTTGCCGCCCATGACGGCCATAAAGGCAGCTCGAAGCGCAACTTCGGTTTTGCCGAAACCGACGTCACCGCAAACTAACCGGTCCATCGGTTTATCGGAAATCATGTCGCGGTAGACCGCGTTGATGGCGGCGAGCTGATCTTCCGTTTCTTCAAAGGCAAAAGCTTCGGAGAACGCTTCGTAATCAGCCAAACTAAATTTGAAGGCATATCCCTTGCGGGATTGACGAAGGGCATAAATGTTCAGCAGTTCGGCAGCGGTATCGCGTACCTGAAGGGCCGCCTTTTTGCGCGCCTTTTCCCAGTCTCCTTTTCCCAGAGAGTGCAGGGGAGCGGTTTCAGGATCGGCGCCGGAATACCTGGAAATCAAATGAAGCTGAGCAACCGGGACGTAGAGCTTTGCGTCTTTGGCGTAATCAATCTGAAGAAATTCAGCCTCACCGTCCGGAGTGCTCATCGAGGTCAGACCGCGGTAGCGGCCGACACCGTGGTCCAAATGCACGACCGGGTCTCCGACTTTAAGCTCGGAGAGGTCGCGAATCATCATCTCAACGTTGCTTTCGCGCTCCGTTCTGCGGCGACGGCGTCTGACCGGACGGTCGGAATTTGAGTAGAGTTCCGTTTCCGTCAGGATGGAAATTGGAGGCGTCTCCAATTCCATACCATCGTAAAGCGGGCCATAGCACAGGGCAAAGCTATCTTGGCTTTCCAGAAATTTCTCGAAACCGGGTACAATGGGCGCTTTGAGTCCGTTCTCTTTAAAGACGTCAGAGATGGTTTCCAAACGACCGGCGGAGTTTGCCATGACCAAGAGCTTGCGGCCTCGGACCGAGCAAAGGTCTTTGTAAGCTTTTAATCCTTCAAGCGGGTCATCTTTTCTCCGCTCGATTGCTACGGAGGGGAAGTTGGGCGTCGCATTTTCCTTATCAGTTAACGACAGACGAGCATATTCTCCCGCAAGTTCAAAAAACTGAGGAGCGGTTAAATACAGACGCTTGAAATCGAGAATCGGCCGCTCCCCGTCAGCTCGAAGAAACTTCGCGCGCTGCTCGGTCTCTTTGTCAAAGTGCTCGATCGCACTGTTGACGTCTCCGAGCAGAATCAAAGAAGCGTCTGGGCCGATGTAGTCGAAAAGAGTTTCTGTTTCATCAAAGAAAAGCGGCAGGTAGTTTTCTACGCCGGGGGCTGCAATACCGTTTTCAATGTCTTTGTAAAGCGTTACTTTGCTCGGGTCTCCTTCAAAGGTTTCACGCCAGCGGGAGCAGAAGGCCGTACGAGCTTGTTTATCCATCGGGAACTCGTGGGCCGGCAGCAAGCGGATTTCGTCCACTTTTTCTACCGACCTCTGATTATCCGGGTCGAAAACTCTGATTTCGTCCAGTTCGTCATCAAAAAAGTCGAGTCGGTAAGGTTTTGCAGCTCCCATCGGAAAGAGGTCTAAGAGACCGCCGCGGCTGGCAAATTCGCCGGGAGCGACCACTTGAGAAACATGCTCATAACCACGGGCAACTAATTCTGCTCTAAGGTCCGTGGGATCGATATGGTCGCCCTTGCGGAAAAAGAAGGTCGTTGAACCGATGTAAGTCCTCGGAGCCAAGCGCTGAGTGGCAGTACTCGCAGAAACGATCAGCACATCCACGGGATCCTGGCGTTTCTGACGGTTTAATAGAAGATAAAGGGTCTGAAGACGTTCGCCGACAAGATCGGCATGAGGACTCAGAACGTCATAAGGAAGCGTTTCCCAGTCGGGAAAAACCGTGAGCTTTAAAGCTGTCTCTTATACACATCTCCGAGCCCACGAGACGCTCATGAATCTC
>USHK01000087.1 GCA_900554375.1 uncultured Sutterella sp. | reverse complement strand
TGCAGCGCGCCTGGATGAGCTTGCCGGATAAGATCGATTCCATACCGGTGAAGCGCGCGGTCAAGGTTTTCGTGTTTGGCACGAATCGCGAGTATGAGCACTATTGCAGAAAGCAAAAGGTCAGGCCTAGCGGGGAGGCCGAGTGGAGGAAAAAGTTTCTTACGGAGTTTGAAAAATATTGTGTAGAAAAAGAATAAAGCCCCTCCGAGGAGGGGCCCGAGAGGCTATGCCGCTCTGACTAAGAAAGCCCAGGCTTCATATCCGTAATCGTGCGCATCAAGGACACGTGTTGAGTTACGAACTCGACGGAATCTACAAAAGACCCATCGGAAGCCAGAAGGCGCGACTTTTGGGGATGACATAGTAGCCATTCCTTTCCGCCAGGCAAATAACCTTGACATCAGTCTCCATCAGTTTAAACTGACGACTGATTTATCAATCGCAAGGGAGAAATCCTAGCGGGATTTTTCTATTCGGGGATGAAGAAGCTGCAACTTCTTCATCCCTCTTAACTAGGCGTGGATCATATTTCTTTTCCTTAATTTGTCGAAGCGCACCTGAGCGGCTTCTCCAGAAACACCGAATTCTCTTTGAATTTTTTGAATTGAGTCAAGCTTCTTGTTTACGATCACACTCAGGGGCATCAAGCACTCTCCGGCGAATTCATTTGCTTGCCATTCTGAATCCTCGTAAGGTTTGTGCTCACCAAGTTCTTCGCGGGTGTACTGACGCTCATGCCCAAGGAAAAAATGGCCGAGCTCATGGAATAAGGTGAATGCATCGCGCGGAATCCCCGCGCAAAGGCCTTTGTAGCAAGAATCTCGCATCTTTAATTTGTTTCCGATCATAGCCGCGGGCGCTTCAGGTTTAATTTCGGCAGAAGTGTCTGATATTGCGTCGAACTCAATACCGAGCTCGGGCAATATCACCTCTATGAAATGGGCGAAGTTGATGTCGGCAGCTCTTTTAACACCAGCCACAGAAAGAAGGACACTCATGACGGATCGAGCAACAGAAGCTATTGTTGAAGCACTTTTCGGCGCGACTTTAAATCCTTTGGATTTGTATTGACTGCTTTTGGTCATTTTTTGGCGCCTCTATTTTTAGCGTTGGACAAAATCTCGTTTAGCCGGCGAATGTCTTCGGCTGTAAGATCTGCGCGGGCAAAACCTGCGACAAGTCCTTTCACTTCTGGAACAACATCGTTGAGGGAGACCGAGTTGTTTGAAATGTCAGCAGATTCTCTCAGGCTGACGAAATGACCAAGACTTTTAAAATATTCTTCGGCCTTTTTTACAAACGAGGGAGAAATTGCTCTTTTCCCTGTTTCCATCTGGCTTAGAAATGACGGTGCGACGTTAAGAGCGTCAGCCATTTGCACCATGGTAGTGCCAGCGTCAATTCTGGCTTTCCTTACAACTTTTCCGTATTCGTTTAGCATGCTGATCTCCTTTTGATCTGTAATTTCACAGATCAGTTAAATTTTATCACGAAAAATAAAAATACATTTACTTAACGAGTGAACATAGCATTAGGGTAAACCATTATATTTAAGAAGGTTTTGCTGTTTTATACTTTTTGAAAATTGAAACTGTCCTTCCAGGATGCGCAGAATCGCTCTCTAGCGGTCTTTCGCGTGCCCGGAAGAAACGTAGTACGCTGGAGCTCGGACCTGATGGATCTCGAGCTTTTTGCTTTTTATAGCTTTAGGAGGTCAGCTTGAAAATCGGAGTTCCCTTCTTTTTCTGCTTTCTCTACGTTTTCTCGCTGGTTCTCGATTCCGACGGCAGGCTTCCCCAGATCGTTATTGATGCGATTGGGTACGGCTTTCTGCTTTTCTGTCTCCTGAGCCTGCTTTATTTTCTTGTCGAGGCGGTTCTGGCACTTATCGATAAGGTTAGGAGGTAGGCATGAATCAGAGCCTAAGAATGCTTTTCCTCGCCATTTTCTTCGGAGTCTTTGCCGGGGCTCCGGATTATTTTGAGCCGCTTGTTCGGGCCCTCGGGTATACATGGGTTCTTTTGTGTCTGCTCGACGCTTTCGCATGGTGTATTGAGAAGATCCGAGACAAAGGCAGGGAACGTGTAGGTCGTTAATCCGAGAAACATTAAAAACTGCCAGGCGGAAAAAAGCCTAGCAACAGCCGAAAGCAGTATTATCGCGAGTTGCTTTTCGGCCGGAGTTTTCGGTTCGTCCTCGACGTCAAAGAAATCTTCAAAGTCAAAATCGTCTTGAAGTTTTTCGGCTGCACCCTGGTTGTCTAAGTCGGTTATCGTAGCGGCTTTGTTGAAGGGATTATCGGGGCGCAGCTTGTCGAAAAGATCTTTATTCTTGCGCAGCACTTCTAAGGCCGATTGAAGCCCCCAGTTCTCCTCTAGACATTTTGTTGCGTATTGGAGGGAGGATGACGAGAGATCCAGGCGGGCCTGAAATTCTGCCGAAGTCTTTGATTTCTCAATCAGCTCCATGCTGAGCTGGACGGGAGCAATGGCTTCTGCGAGGTCGCTGAAAGTTTTGGCCATTTCCGGAGAAGGCGCCAGCTTCTGCAAGTTTCGGAATTTCTCTGAGTAATTAACGGTCGAAAGAAATAAGTTTTGAATCTCCGGATTATTTAAAAACCCGGTTTTTCTTACAGCTTCAAGCTGAGGAGCGAATGTTTGTGCGACTTTTTTAATATATGCCGACGTCTCTGAGCTCATGCGGGCCATTCGTGTCATTCGTTGGATGTAGTCTGGATCTAAATTCATAAGAATTCTCCTTTGGATTGTTATTTAGCAAGAATGATTCTAAGGAATAGCGGGCTGATCGTCCCGTGCAACAACCGATCTTTCTCTTTGAGTAAGTACATGGGGTTTGAGCCGCTCGGTCATTCGTGATCGGGCGGTTTCTTTTTATGGGTTTGCGTTATGACTATCAAAATCCTCGGCCGCGTTCCGGTCCGTTTTAAGGACGGAGTTAAATGGATTACGGTTAAACCGAACGGCCCTGAAAACAAGGGCACGCCGGTCAAACTGGATGATCGTACCGGAGAGGTTCTCGCGGGCATGGGCGGAAAGTTTAACGGGCGCCATATTTCTGCGGCGCCTAGAGGGGGCAGACAGGAACAAGTTGGAGCGCAATCGGTTATCGACTGGTGGAAAGGAAGAAAGAAGGCTCAACAGGCTGCCCCTGCACAAGGTAACCAGGCAATTCAATTTGCTAGAAGCAGACCACAGAATTATCAGTCCGGAAGTCTTTATAAGAATTACAGCCCAAAGGACTACGACAACCTTCACGATTTACTTTCCAAATCGGCTGTCCCGGAGATTGCCGACTTATGGAAGAAAAGCGAATTAAACATAAAAATAGGATCGACCACCGATAGCGGATATTATGAGCCGCTTAAAAAGGCCATTTTTTACGATAAGAATGATGACCTAGCGGGAAGCCGCACCCTCAAGCCTAATCAGGTCATTTTCCATGAATCTGCCCATTCAATCGATCACATGAATGGTTTGCCCTACCAGATTGGCGGAGCTACGCTGACAGGCTATTTGTCTAGCCAATATCAAGGCGGGATTTTTCCGCAGGTAATTAGGGACGAGATTAGTGGCTACTACAAAGGCCGGGCGGAAGAATACGAGAATGATAGGAAGGCCGTCAAGAAAAAGGGCATGAGCCAGGACGCTTTTTTCGACAAATGGAAGGATGCCCTTACCGGGCTGCATTACCGAATTGATGGCTTAAGACACGATTCAAAAATGCTAGGGCGTCTCCTGGGGCCCAAACGGGCCGAGATTGAGCAGTACTATTGGAAGAAAATGGTCGATTCGATCTTGGCGATGCCGGAGAATGAAAGCGGCACCATACAGGATCTCGCCGGCGGTGTTAGTAATAAGCCCACTGTTTTTAGGGTAGGGCATAGGGATCGCGGGTATTGGCGTGTCCTAGATAAAAATACCGACCCTCTGGCTTCGGAAGCCTTTGCGAATATGCTTTCTGCGGCGGTCGCAAATCCGGACGAGTACAAACGGATTAAGAGCTTTATGCCGGAGAGTGTTAAAATATTCGAAGAGATTATTAACAGCATTAGCTAGAGGGGTTCCGGTGGCCAAATATACAAGGAAAGAGCTCGAAGCCCTTACGGATGAGGAGCTTTTTCGCGCGCATGAGGAAATATTCGGCGAGGCGCCGATCCTTCGCGGCTGGGGCCCGTATTATCCTCAGAACGAAAAAGAGAGGAACAAGATAATCGACGCGATTATCGACGGAGAGCCGCTCGACGTGACAAAAAACGATCCTCCCGGAGTGGTTTACTAAAACTCATTGATACCGCCCGCGTGGCGGTTTTTTATTGCCAAAAACAAACCCCGTCTAGTTAGGAGCTAGGCGGGGTTTTTAGTGTCAACCTAGGATAGTAGGTCGATATGGAAATTATATCAAAGCACTGTAGGAAGCTGGTTATGGAGATATTCCAAAAGTATCCTATTTGGGCCTTTTGTTTCCGCTGGGGGATCCTCGTCTCTTTGTTTATTTTGATGTTGGCATTCTCCTACAGCCTTATCAAATAAGGAGGCAGCCATGGACGAATGCGAAGTCCCGAAGCGTAAGCAAGGACGCCAAACAAAGTACACGCCTGCCAAGGCCAAAGAGATCTTAAGGCGTCTCGCCAGTGGCGAGACCCTGACTTCTATTTGCCGGGATATGCAAATTCCGCCTTCAACTGTTTATCAATGGACCGTCGACCGGAATGACTTTGCCGTAGACTTCGCGCGCGCGAGAGATTTCGGAGATCAGGTCCTGGAGGACGAGGCAGTCGACATTTCCGACACGATGGAAGAAGCATCTGAGACGATTGATTCGTTCAGCGAGAAACACGGGGCGTCGAGCACAGTCAAGAAAGGCGACGCAGTGGCACATCGCAGGCTCCGGGCAGAAGTCCGGCTGAAAGTTGTCGCCAGGCGCAAAGGCGCAAAGATCCAACTGGATACGAACGGCGCCGGAGGCGAGGGCCTGGCGAGCGTCTACGAGAAAATCAGAGAAGTGGCTAAAGGTAAAAAATGAATGATCCTTTTTCCGAGCTGTGGAGCCCGCACAGATTTAAAGTTTTCTATGGCGGCCGCGGTTCGGGAAAGTCGTGGGCAATCGCTGAGGCCCTGATCGTCATGGCCAACTTGTCGCGGCTGCGCGTACTGTGCTCCCGCGAGTTTCAAAATTCGATTGCCGATTCGTCCTATCAACTTCTGAAGGACACCGCCGAGCGCCTAGGGCTGAGCCATCGCTTCGAGTTCCTAGAGACCGAGATCCGTCACATAAACGGCTCTCGGTTTTTCTTTAAGGGCCTGCAGCAGAGACAAGCGCAGTCGGTGAAGTCGATTGAAGGTGTGGATATCTGCTGGATCGAGGAGGCGCAGTCAGTCTCGCAGGTCTCCTGGGAGACGCTGATACCAACCATCCGAAAAGCCGGCTCGGAAATATGGGTCTCGTTTAATCCGCTCCTGGCTGACGATCCGACGACCAAATTATTCCTGACCGATGCGCCGCCACCCGGCGCCTATGTCCGGAAAGTCAATTTTGACGAGAACCCGCATTTTCCGGAAGCGCTCCGGCGCCAGATGGAATGGGACCGCAAAAATGACTACGAGAACTATTTGCACGTTTGGGAGGGCTTTCCACGGACAATCAGCGACGCGCAGATTTTTCGCAGCAGGTTCACGGTCGAGAGTTTTCCGGACGATCTTTGGCAGAAGGCCGACAGGCTATTTTTTGGTGTTGACTTCGGCTTTGCGAATGACCCGAGCACGCTGGTGCGATCGTTCATGTACGACAATCGCCTCTACATTGAGTATGAGG
>USHK01000086.1 GCA_900554375.1 uncultured Sutterella sp. | reverse complement strand
CGAGATTCATGAGCGTCTCGTGGGCTCGGAGATGTGTATAAGAGACAGGTCTAATGGAGCTGCATTCGAACCCTGGCTTCAGCAAGCACCATGGAACGTTGGAGTAAGAATCGCATCTCCCGGCCAATACAGAGGAATGCCGAAATTATTGAAGACAATCTTTGATAAGTACATCGAGAAGGGCGGCAAAGTTTTATTCAAGACAAAAGCAAAACAGCTTTTAGTTAATAAAAAAGGCGTTGTGGACGGTGCTATTTGCCAAACGGATAAAGGTCTTCTTCAAATTAGCGCTAAAGCTGTCATCTTGGGAACAGGCGGATATTCCGCCAATAGAGAAATGTTAGAAGCCGCCCATCCGGGCGGAGCCAACATTCTCATTCGAGGAAACAAATTCATCACGGGTGACGGAATTCGTCTGGCTCAGGAAGTTGGTGCAGGAACTATGGGCATGGCAGGTGTTGAGTCTTTGCACCTTCCCGTTGTCTTTAATGGCCCTCAGGGAAGAGGATCTCCTACGAGAGCGTTGCCTTACTGTTTAGGTATCAATGCCGAAGGAAAAAGATTCGTCGATGAATCCCTCGGTTATGCTTCTTTCGGTAAAGCTACTCTGCAGCAAACCGGTCAAAAGGTTGCACTAATTTTCGACGAGGCGATGCTTCAGAAAGAAAAGAGAATAGGAATGTCCGTTGAGTTATTCAAACGAGCAAAAGGAGGCCTGATTGAGGCAAACGGCTATGAGCAGCTCGCTAAAGAAATAGGAGTCCAGCCGGCTGTATTAAAAGAAACCTTAGAAAAATTCAACGCTTCCGTAAAGGATGGAAAGGCATTAACCGCCGAACCACCAAAGTCTAACTTGGCAGAAAAGATCAATCTCAACGGCAAGCTGTATGCTTTTTATCCGTTAACTCCGTCGATCACCATGGTGTACGGGGGCCTAATGATTAACAAAGATGCGCAAGTAACTGAAGCAGACGGTACTCCGATTAAAGGTCTCTATGCGGCCGGTGAAACCGTGAACCTTTACTATCATGATTACCACGGAGGTGGCATTCTTTCTCAAAGCTTAGTATTTGGAAGGATTGCTGCAAATCAAGCTGCTAAATATATCAAGCAATAAAATCCATCTAATCATTAAAAGCCCCAGCCTCTAATTTGGATTGGAGGTTGGGGCAGAGTATTTCGAGGCTTTTTAAATTTTCGGTGTTCGTGTTACCGCCTTACCGGACTAACTGTGTTTAGTCCGGTAAAGGCCTAACCACAATTCTTGGAGTAAAAAGCGCCAAGGTGTTGACACAATCAAACGCAACGCTATTTAGACAAAATATCTTTAACAGCGATTTTTGCGAAAGACGGGGGAACGAAGATGTTCACGCCGTGCCTGCCAAGTTCAGAGTTGGACACCTGGCCGACAGCATAAAGACCGGGGATAACATTTCCGTTCTTATCTAGAGCCTGAGATTTAGTATTAATGGCAATTCCTCCGAGTGTCGCATGAACCGATGGCTCTACTGCAACACCGTAATAAGGAGGTTGATCCAACTTGCATTTGAAAGTCTTTCGGCCAAATTCAGGGTCCTTACCTTCTTTTGCGTATTTTCTGAATTTGATAACTGTTTCTTCAAGGCCTTTAGGATCAATGCCGAGCTTCTTTGCCAGACC
This sequence comes from uncultured Sutterella sp., assembly GCA_900554375.1. Classification (GTDB taxonomy): domain Bacteria; phylum Pseudomonadota; class Gammaproteobacteria; order Burkholderiales; family Burkholderiaceae_F; genus Parasutterella. Next base: position 4,198 of record USHK01000086.1, on the reverse strand, counting down.
TGGAATAGTGTCGTCCTTCACGACATAACCTTTGGCTACGTAATCTTGAAGAATAGCCAACCGTGACACTGGCTCTTGATCGAAGATGAGATAGGCAATACCTGTGCCTTTTGAGGCTTTTAGCATAGCCATGGTCACTCCGGTTTTGTCATTATTGGTGGTATCGACAAATCTCTTGCCTTCTTGATTAACCATGACGCCGCCGCTGTTGAATCTAGCGGCAGTAAAGGAAATGTGGGTTCCATTGGCATTGTAGGTGACAGGATTTAGGACTAAGTCCTTCATTCTCGTTAAGTTAGCTCCTACTTTCTGAGCCATGATATGCCCGTCACCGGTAGTTCCTGCACTGTTCGTCGTCCCGAGATTCAGTACTTCAGGTGTGTATTGTTTTAAAAGTTCTTTTCCGGCTGAATAGCCTCCCGTTGCCAAAATCACATCTTTGGCCCTAATGAGATATGGCTTACCATTCTTAGGCTGAACTTTGACGCCAACAATTCTGCCGTTTTCCTGGAGAAGTTCTGTAGCTCTATTGTTTAATCGTACATCCGCATTTACTTTCTTTAATGCTTTAACAAAAGCCGGTGTAATCTCCAACCCAGGAGCGCGGCCATCACTCGGTGCATGTGCAAAAGGTTTGAAGGTTCTCTTAAGATCCGCTCCGTTTTGGACCAATAATTCAAAAGCTTCTCTGGCCCCAGGTGCTACAGCCTTTGCCATCTCCGGATTGGTTTGAGGGTAAGATGAGAGATACTTCGCAAAGTCTTCTTCAGAAACGTCCTTATCTTTATTTTTATCTTGAATGCTTGTACCGCCGGCTTGGTAATAGGTCGACACAAAAGTTCCATTTCCACCGAGAACTCCTTGTTTTTCAAGGAGTATCACCTTTTTTCCGGCCTTACAAAGGTCAATAGCAGCCATCATTCCGCCGGGACCGCCGCCGACAACCACTGCATCGGTCGTTGTGTTTTCATAAGCTTTATCTTTTGCGTTACTTGTCTTTTTCGAAATTGCCTTGCTGCCCCCGGCTTTTAAGAATGCAACTTCAAGGGCAGATAAGACTGCCTTGCTAGTGGCGGTAGCACCGGAAATAGCGTCAACATTAATGTTCTGGGACTTGAGTACATCGGCTTTAATTTTATCTAATGCAGATCCTCCGACAGCCGGCGTTTCATTGTGGGTAAATTTAACATCAGCGATCTTGCCATTTTTAATAGAAAGATTGACTTTAATTGGTGAACCCCATACTCCTTTACTTTCTGCGTTGTATTCACCGTCTTTCAATTGTGCAGAAGCGGAGACTGAAAACAAGGCTGTTAGGACGATAAGCGAAAGCTTCGTTAATCGATTTTTCATGACTTCTCCTTGGAAGAAAAACACATCCTTCATAAACAAGTTTAGTTAGTGACCTACGCGCGTAGTTAGCGCGTTATGATCTCAAGAAAAAACGACACAAATTCGAAGAAATGATTCTGAGGACTTTCCTGACATGTTTTGCGTTGCTTTGGTCTTGTACCGTCTTTAGCAATGAAATTACGCTTTACGCTACAGAGTTCCTTCTTCCTTCGACTATTACGCCTGTTGCTCAAAAAACGATTGATACTGTAAAAAAAGCAATCTATCCCAAGCAGTTGAAAATAAAGGTTCTTCAGTCTATTGATGAAATCGATGAAGTTCTTCGTTCAAAAGAAGCGCCGATAGCCATCGTCGGTGCAACAACGTATCTACGCCATAGAAAGGACGGCATGCGAGATATAGCCACCTTAATATCAAACTTGCAGCCAGATCCGGATCATTCCGTTGGTGCCTTGGTAGTTGTCAACAAAGACTCAAATATTAATTCGTTGAAAGAATTAAAAGGAAAGCGTCTAGGAGCCAATCATCCTGACGGTTTTCAGGGGTTGACAGTGTTGTATAAGGAATTAGCAGATCAAGGTTACGCTTGGGGGAAGTTCTTTTCAGATATTAAATTCTATGGGTTGGATCCTTATAAAAGAATCGCGGCTCTGAAAAGGGGCGAGGTTGATGCTATTACATTAAATGCATGTTTTGCGGAGAGAGAAGCCAAGAAGGGTAGGGACGTTCTCGATGGCTTAAAGCCTATAAACGTCAAAGAGAACAAGAGTACGAACTGTCTCACCAGTACCTCTCTTTATCCCAGTTGGAGCTTTCTTGTTTCTCCCCATTTAGATACTCAAACTATCGTAAATATTGCTAATGCGCTTTATGCAATGCAGCCTACTAAAGATGGGGAAAGATGGACAATTGCTAGCGATTTTAGATCTGTGGATGAATTGTTCAAGACTCTTAAAAGGGGTCCTTATGCTTACTTGAACGACTGGACCGCAGAGAGGGTTTGGAAAGTACACGGAAATTTTATTCTTTTATTAACAATTCTTTTCTTCGTCTTCATTTGGCATTATTTTCGTACTCGCTATCTTGTTACTGTCAGAACAGCCCAGCTGAGAAAAGCGCTCGTTGAACAAAAGAAACTTTTGCGATTTAACAATCAGCTTCGCGATCGGTACGACACTTCTCGGCGGGCTTTAATTGTGTCACAGCTATCAAGCCTTTTTGCCCATGAGTTAAGCCAACCGCTTTCTGGAATATTGCTTTACTTAAGGTCTCTTAAAAGACTTTTGAATCAAAAGAAGTTTCGGGAAGGACAAATAAATGAAGCATTAGAGCAGGCAACGGAAAGGGCAAAGAAAGCTCATGAGTTGGTGCAGTTAGTCCGAAGCTACGCTAAATCAGATCGAAAAAACTTCGAGAAGATGGATGCAGTAGAGGTTTTAGTTTCAGTTCTTGAAAATTTGAAAAAATCCGGAGAATTGGACGGTATCGGAATTCAGTTGGATACTTCTTCGTCAGAAAAGGCTGAAATTGAAGGACATCGATTGGAGCTTGAAATTGTATTTTCGAATATCTTAAATAACAGTCTCAAAGCCATTAAATCTATCAAGAAGCCTGAAATTCGCATATCCGTTATTCAAGATTCGGAAGGCCACTGCATTATCTCCTTTTCGGACAATGGACCTGGAGTATCTGAACGAGCGTTAGAGGATCTCCGGATGACGACACCCTTAACTTCCTCAACCGGATTGGGGCTCGGACTAACAATTGCCAAAGGAATTGTTGAAGAGCATCGCGGTAAGATTTCATTCTCTCTCTCTCAATCCGGCTCCTTGATCGTGAAGGTAATTCTTCCTCTTTTATCGTTGGGTGGGGATACGCAAAATGAGTAAAGAAAATTGCCGAATTTGGATTGTCGACGACAACAAAGAATTTCTTAGGGATTTGGAGTTTGCTCTAAGACTTGAGGGATGGAGGGTCAGTTCTTACGATGACCCAATCAAATTCCTTGAAGAACTTAATTTTGATTGTCCAGGTTGCATTATCTTAGATGTCCGAATGCCTATGCTTTCCGGAGATGAGGTCCAAGAACATCTGCTTTCCAAAAACTGCCCCCTTCCGGTAATTTTTCTCACAGGACATGGAGAAATGAATCTTGCTATTCATACGTTCCGCCATGGAGCATTTGATTTCATCCAAAAGCCCTTCGACCCGGATTATTTATTTGAAGCTATTGAAAAAGCTGTAGCTAGTCGAGAACGAGGCTTTAAGGATTGGAAAAAAGAAGGGCCAAAAGAGAAATTTGAGAAGCTTACATACCGGCAAAAACAAGTGCTCACTGATATTTCTAAGGGGGTGCCATCAAGATTTATAGCGGATCATCTAAATATCAGTATTAGAACAGTCGAACGCCATAGGCAAAATGGAATGCGGATATGTGGGGTTAAAAGCACCCAGGAACTCATTGACTTTCTAAGAAAAGTCAAAACCTTGTGAACAACGACTACGGTCGATTTAAAAGAAATTCGAGCGCCTCATTCTAGTTTGATGACTTAGAGAAATCACTTTATGTAACCTTCAGCACGCTTTGCTATCGTTCCTCAGCGCGAGGGAAACCAAACAACCAACGTAGGAATGGTCACTCTTCTGAAGGCAACGTCGCTACAGACCGAATCCTGATGAATTTAGGTCAAAAATGAAAAAGTCAGGCCCCTCTGAGACACCCGATAAGGTAAGGAACTAACAAATTGTCGAATACTAACTACAACTGAGATACAAGTAAATTATTGGTTTCCTCTCAGGGGCTGTCTCTTATACACATCTGACGCTGCCGACGACTCCTTACGTG
>USHK01000085.1 GCA_900554375.1 uncultured Sutterella sp. | reverse complement strand
CACGTAAGGAGTCGTCGGCAGCGTCAGATGTGTATAAGAGACAGGTGTAGCAGAGGCCGAGAGCAAACCAATGCTCTTTTCAAACGTTCCGGGTAGGCTGATGTTTGTCCATGAGCTCAAAAGTCCGAGAACAATTCCAATAATCACCGGATTTTTTAGCGTTCTCCATAATCCCTCAAAACAAGTTCCCCAGACTGAAGCTTCACGGCTTCGCGAAAGCTCCACCCCTACGGTGACGGCAACCCAAAGCAGAAATACATTGAGAGAAACGATGAAGGCAATAGAAGGAACGCAATTTTCTCCGAGCAAAGAAATGGCCAACGGAATGCCGAGCTGAACATTATTTGAGAAAATAGCGCTCATCCCGAAAACGGTACTTTCATCTCCTCGTAAATGAAACCCTCTGCGGCCGACAAAAAAGGTGAGAAGAAAAACCAGCGCGCACGAGCCGAAGTAAGCAAGACCGATATTCCAATCCGGAGGCGGAAGACTCGACGCACCTCGAATCGTTTGAAAAAGCATGCAGGGAATAGCGATATTGAATGCGTACTTCGCCAGCCCTTTACCGACATTAAAGTCGATTAGGTTAACTTTGGCAGAAAAAAATCCCAGCCCTACCAAAAAAAACAGCGGAAAAGCGAGCAAAAAATTCTGAAGAATCATTCTTCCTCTGCACCTCGTTTCCTCTGCACCTCGTGCAATAAAGCCGAAATCTAATGCAGCTTGAGGAAATTCTACTGAACTGTTTTTCTCGCTTTCAATTCAGGATTACATGGGCATGGGACGTCCGTCGGACAATCTCATCCAACCATAGACAATGCGGTAGCACACCCAGATGCCGAGGATCACAAAGCCTACAATCCAAATGACGAAGCCGATGAGGAATACGGCAAGAGCCAGACCAAGAATCCAAACTACGACAATCCAAAGAAGTGCATACCAAAAGGTGCGGATCTGCCAGGAAAAGTGACTATCCAAGTAGGTCCCACGAACATCGCTGCGCTCTACGTAGTTGATAATAACCGCAATGATGGACGGCCAGCCGAAGACAAAGGCCGTAGCAATAGAAGCACCGGTAAACACGCCGATCAAAATGGAGAGCGCATGCAGACCGTAAACCACTCGAGTAACTGTCACTAAACTTGGGGGGACGGGGGCTCTTGGCACCCCATTCTCATCCGTTACAATCGGATAATCGTTCATATGCGCCTCCATCCTTTATGGCGTATCGTAATAGTTGATAATTTTTTACACCAACTATAGCGGGATAGTCTCGGTGCTTGCGCTTTTTGAGTTCTCGAGAATGAAACACTGTGAAACTTTTGGTATCGGAGAATGACATGAGAATTCTTTTAGTAGAAGACGATGAAATGATCGGTGAAGCCGTCGCTGACGGTCTTAAAGGAGAAGGTTATGCCGTCGACTGGGTTAAAGATGGAAACTCTGCGATCATTGCCTTGGATACCACTCCGTTTTCTTTAGTCATCCTTGATCTCGGCCTGCCCGGAAAAGACGGACTCTCCGTATTGAAAGAAATCCGTTTCCGCAAGAACCACACACCAGTCCTTGTCACAACAGCCCGAGATACCGTTAACGATCGTATCGAAGGACTTGACGCGGGCGCCGATGATTACCTCATTAAGCCCTATGACTTAGACGAACTAAGCGCCCGAATCCGCGCGCTTCTGCGTCGTTCAGCAGGCCGCAGCGACCCGATCATTCGCAGAGGTCGTCTTACCATTAATCCCTCAACGCGGGAGGTGCTTTTCAACGGAGAATCCGTCCTTTTATCCAGTAAGGAATACGCACTTCTCTTTGCCTTAGCGGAACGACCTGGAATTGTCTTGTCCCGAGCTCAGCTTGAAGAAAAACTCTACAACTATGAATCTTTAATCGGTTCTAATGCGATTGAGGTTCATATTCACCATCTTCGTAAAAAACTCAGCGAGGACAGCATTAAAACCGTCCGCGGCGTCGGCTACGTTCTCGAAACCTAATGTACTCTATTAAGACCCGGCTCCTTGTTGCCCTAAGCATCGTATTGGCTCTGACGACTATTGCCACCGGTTCGGCTATGTATTACTCGGTCCAGCGGGAAGTAAACCGCCTGCTGGATGACTCTTTGCGCGAGGTTGCTTTGTCTTTCGACAACATCCGTTCTCAGGATGTTGTACAGCTGACTCGACGATTCGGAAATCGCGAGCAAGGCATCGTAGTCCAAATTTACGATCCGATTAGCGGCGCAATGGCTTTATCAAGGCGAATGGAATCTCTCCCGGTCATGGATCGGGTTGGGTTCTCGGATTTCCAGTTAAACGGTAAAACGTGGCGTGCGTACACCTTTTTAAATCCTTACGGCCAAATTGTGGAAGCCGCCCAGCCAAAATTCATTCGGAGCGAAATAGCGTTCCAAACGGCAAAGCCGGTACTTCTTCCGCTTTTTGTCATGATCTTCCTGGTCGGCCTCGTAGTTTGGGTCATCATCGGGCAGGGCTTTCACGCACTTAACAAAACAACCGGGGCAATTGCCAGACGATCTCCGTCCTCCCTACAGCCTTTGTCGATGAAAGGCATGCCTCGCGAAATTTCTCCTCTGGTAAGTGCTTTAAACGATCTCTTGGGACAGCTCGGTGAAAGTATCAAAGCTCAGCAGCGGTTTGCTTCTGACGCCGCCCACGAGCTTCGAACGCCGTTGACCGCACTCACACTCCAGATTCAGCTCGCAGAACGGGCAAAAACAGAAGAGGCAAGGGCAAAAGCCTTCGGACGATTAAAGGACGGTGTCAAACGCGCCACCCGACTCGTTACCCAGCTCCTCACCATGGCGCGTCTAGATCCGGATAATCGTTCAAGACCTTTTCTACCGGTTGATATGACGCAGTTGGCACACTCAATCGCGGAAGATCTAGGTCCCATCGCCGAGCAGAAGCATATTCATCTTTGGGCCGTGTCCGAAATGCCGACGGTCGTTGTTGCGAATGAAGATGCTTTGCGGCTGCTTATAACGAATCTTTGCGACAACGCCCTGAGATATACGCCGGAAGGGGGAGAAATACGGATCGAAACTGTTATCAAGGATACTGAGGCCTCGATCAGTGTCTGCGACACTGGTCCCGGCATACCTGAAGCTGAACGCGAGCGAATCTTTGAGCGCTTCTATCGCGCTGAAGGAACAAAAACAATTCCGGGCACGGGGCTCGGTCTAGCGATCGTGCGTCGGGTTGCGGAGCTTCACGGTGGAAAGCCCTCTATTTCAGACGGCATTGGAGGAAAAGGGGCTTGTTTTAGCATCAACTTTCCTATCTGCAAAGCTGCCGTTGAAGATCAGGCCTCTGCCGTCGATGAATAAGTGACATACTTTTTTACTTTAGCTCATTGACGATTAAGCCTTAATTAAGTCCAAAATTTAATATAGAAAGCAACTCATCCGCTTATTTCTTAGGAGAAAAGGAAGCATGTTTTTCAATAAGCTTCTTAAGCCGGCTGTTCTGACCATCGCTTGCGCAGCGGCTTTAACCGCCGGATCTTTCGGCAACATGTCTGTTTTCCAGGAAGCTCTCGCCCAGACCTCTCAGCTCTCCGGACTGCCTGACTTTACAAAATTAGTGGAAGACAACGGGAAAGCCGTTGTCAGCATTTCTACTGTGAAGAAAGCAAAACGCGTCGGCCCTCAAAATGGGATACCTGATGAACAGTTCGAAATGCTTCGCCGTTTTGGCTTTCCCTTTCCCTTCGGTGATTTCAACGGGCCCGGGGTAACTCCTGAACGTCGCGGTCAAGGCTCGGGTTTTATCATTGACCCCAACGGCATAATCCTCACCAATAACCATGTCGTCGACGGTGCTGATGAAGTCACGGTACATCTTACCGATAAACGTGAATTTAAAGCTAAGGTCATCGGTACGGATCAGAAAACTGACATTGCTGTGATCAAGATCGAAGGCAAAAATCTTCCCTTCGTAAAACTGGGGAAATCCGATGACGTTAAAGTCGGAGAATGGGTAGCCGCTATTGGCGCTCCTTTCGGCTTAGACAACACCGTGACCGCCGGTATTGTTTCTGCTAAAAGCCGTAATCTTCCAGACGAACAGTTTGTGCCGTTTATCCAAACAGACGTAGCGGTCAATCCCGGTAACTCCGGCGGCCCCCTTTTTAACATGAAGGGAGAAGTAATCGGCATCAACTCTCAAATTTTCTCTACCTCCGGCGGTTTCATGGGATTGTCTTTTGCCATCCCAATCGATCTGGCAGTTCAAATTAAAGATGAGCTGATGAAAAACGGTAAGGTCTCCAGAGGCCGGCTCGGTATCTTAATGCAGCAGCTGACTCCGGAGCTGGCTAAAAGTTTCAATTTGAAGGACTCAAAAGGCGCTCTGATCGCTCAAATCGAAAAAGACGGTCCTGCTGACAAAGCAGGTCTGCGCGATGGCGATATCGTCATCGAATACAACGGCAAACCTATTGCCGATATCAGAGAACTCTCTCAGTCTGTCGCGTCGACAAAGCCCGGTGCTAAGGTCAAAGTAAAGGCCCTCCGTGAAGGAAAGCCGGTAAGCCTCGTTATCGTGGTCGGAGAGATGCCTACGGATGGAAAATTAGACTTTAAAAAGCCGGCCGCTTCTCAAAACAATGCCTTAGGCGCCAATGTAAGACCGCTCAACGACAAGGAAAAGAAACGTGTTTCCAACGGATTGTTCGTTGAGTCTGTTTACGGGGCGGCCGCAGAAGCAGGAATGCGCAGAGGCGACATTATCATCAGTGCCGGCGGTAAGAAAATCCGCACTGAAAAAGATTTAAACGATGTGGTCAGCAAAGCAAAGGGAAGCCTGGCTGTTCTGGTTGACCGAAACGGAAGTCGAGAATTCATTCCCGTGACACTTTCGGGCGCTGGTAAGAAGTAAATCCCCAGCATAGGAATCTTTTTAAAGCAAACGGCTCATTTCCGGGCTGTTTGCTTAGGATTTGTAGTGAAGGGTGCGGAAATTTATCTTTTTAAGATTGTCCGCATTCCGATCCGGTTTGCCGGCTTTTGTTCTCGGGAGCTCCTTTACCCAAGCAATACGTCGGGGAGACTTATAAGACGCCAGGATCGGTTTAAGTCTCGAAGCAAGTTCTGCCTCGGACGGCAACTTTTGATTTTCTCGCGGAACAAGAAGTGCAGTCACAATCGCACCCCAAGTCTCATCCGGCAGTCCCAGAACTAAGGCTTCCTTAACTTCAGGAATCGTTTCCAGGGCCTCTTCCACTTCGGCAGGATAAACATTCTCTCCTCCGCTCAGGATGACGTCCTTGCGGCGCGCAAAGACTCTCACAGAGCCGTCGGAATCAACTTCTCCGATGTCTCCGCTGTCAAACCATGCGCCAGGCACCAGGGGTTCTCTTCCCCAATAACCGTACATCAACATCGGTCCTCTGATAAGTAGATGACCGCTCTCGGACTTTATCTGAACACCCTTATTGATTCTTCCGCTTCCGGAAGTACGTCGATACCGCTCAGAAAACGGCGTTGTCACGACATTGCTTGCCGTCTCCGTCATTCCGTAAGTCAGAATAACGGGAATGCCTTTTTCTTCGGCCTCAGCCTTAAGTTTTTCCGATGTCGGAGCACCGCCGACCAGAAGTGCTTTTAATGTTTTTGGCGGGCGCCAACTCGGAGCTTCATCAAAAATCATTCGCAACATGGTCGGAACGATAGAAGAGTAGGTCACTCGGTCAGCCTCCAGACGGCGCAGGTAATCCTTCGGAGAAAATTTCGGTCCGATTGCTACCGCTGATCTTGCGATCAAAGACCTCGTCAGGATAGAGAATCCTCCGATGCGTGCCGGCGAAATCGACAGCTGCCACACATCTCCGGGAC
>USHK01000084.1 GCA_900554375.1 uncultured Sutterella sp. | reverse complement strand
AGACCATGTCATCCCCTGCCCCTTGAGTGTCAAGTATGACACCAGGACCAAATTTTTCATGATTAATATTAATACCTGCTTTATAGGGAGAATCAGAATTCTGTTTAGTGCGTATTTTCTGAGTCTGAAGTTTTTCTTTCTTCGTTTCAATAATTCCCTTCGCCCATTCAGGAACATTTGACGCGAATCTATGTCCGGAAGATTTTGTAGACCCGCCGTAAGAAGAATTGCGATAAGAATTTGAATAATTTTTACTCGAGCCGGTTCGACTTCCCCAAGAGTCCTCATCCTCGACTTCGTAGCGAGCCTCGAAGGGATTTCTGCTCAGCCACTTGAGCGTCTCTCCGGGAATTTCTGTAAGGAAAGAACTCGGATAACTTGAGAAAGTTCTGCCCTGCAGCATTCGCTCTTCTGCAAGGGTCAGATAAAGTTCTTTTCTTGCTCGAGTGATCGCTACGTACATCAAGCGGCGTTCTTCTTGAAGAGCCTTCTTGTCATTTTTGCTTCGGAAATGCGGAAACATGTCCTCTTCCAATCCGGTAATGAAGACAATGTCGAACTCCAGACCTTTGGAGGCGTGAACAGTCATCAGCTGAACAGCGTCTTGTCCGACCTGGGCCTGATTTTCTCCGGCCTCTAAACTGGCGTGAGAAACGAACCCGGCCAACGCTGAAAGGTTTTCTACTGCCGTTCCGTCCGAATTTTCCGTATCAATAGCTTCTTCCTTGATGAAACCTTGGGCGGCAGAAGTTAATTCCTGCAAGTTTTCAATACGCTCACTGCCGTTCGGGTCCATTTCGTACATATTCTTCAATCCGCTCTTCTCAACAGTGAAGTCAACGAAGGCGGGAAGCGGCATTTCGTCTTTGGCAACACGCAAGGTATCGATGATCTCCTTGAAAGCCGCAAATTTACTTGCTGCCGCTCCTCGGATGTACTGCATAGAGTCAAATAACGAAATTCCGTTCGTGGTCGCAAAATCCACCAGGTTTTCAATGGATTTAGCACCGATTCCTCTTGCCGGCACGTTTACGACTCTCAAAAATGCGGAGTCGTCAGAAGGATTTTCAGCCAAGCGCATGTAGGCCATAGCATTCTTAATTTCTGCTCGGTCAAAGAATCGTAGGCCGCCGTAAACCATGAAGGGTATACCGCGTCTTGTAAGCTCCGTTTCAAACAAACGGGACTGAGCATTAGAGCGGTAAAGGATGGCAATGTCTTTAGGAGATACACCCTTATCAATGTATTCCTGGATTGTGGAGCAAACAAAGCGGGCTTCATCAAAATCATTATCTGAGCGGTTGGCTCGGATCTTCTCGCCTTTGCCGGCATCTGTCCACAGGTTTTTGCCCATACGCTCAGAGTTATTGGAAATCAAAGCGTTAGCGGCATCAAGAATATTTCCTTGAGAACGGTAATTCTGTTCAAGACGGATCGGCTCTCCGATTCTGAACTCCTGTACAAAGGACATCATGTTGCCGACATTAGCGCCGCGGAAGGCATAAATTGACTGGTCGTCATCGCCTACTGCGAAGACCGCGTTCGGGGGATTTTTCTCACCAAGTCCGGCCAAAAGCTTCAGCCATTCATACTGAAGAACGTTGGTATCCTGAAACTCGTCAACCAAAATAAAACGAAAACGTTCCTGATAATGACGGCGAATCATTTCGTTGCGGCTCAAAAGCTCGTAGGCTCTCAAAAGCAGCTCGGCAAAGTCGCATGCGCCCTCTCTCTGAAGTACGGCCTCATACATGGCATAGATCTGAATGTATGCCTTGTCTTTAGCAAACTTGGAGTAGACCTCAGAAGCGCGCTTGCCCTCTTCTTTGCATCGATTAATAAAATTTTGAACTTCGCGTGGCTTGAACTCTTCCGTATCAATGCCGTTTGCCTTCATCACGCGTTTGATCACGCCAAGCTGGTCGCTCATATCCAAAATAGCAAACGTTGCGGGAAGGCCGGCTTCCTGATGATGCAGACGAAGCAAACGATTGCATAAACCATGAAATGTGCCGACCCACATAGCACGCGGGTTGATCGGAATCATGTTCTGCAGGCGAGCCAGCATTTCTTTAGCGGCCTTATTAGTGAAGGTAACCGCAAGAATCTCGCTCGGATGAGCCATATTCTGTTGAAGCAGATAGGCAATGCGGCTTGTTAAGACGCGCGTTTTCCCCGAGCCGGCGCCTGCAAGAATTAACGCAGACTTAGGTTCGGCAGTCACTGCCTGGGCTTGTTGCTTGTTTAGCGATTCAGTAATGGATTGCATTGTTTTCTTCTCATCCAAAGGAGTGAGAAGTCTAGCAAACGCATCTGCAGGTTGCAGGAGCGGTGACGAACGCTTACGACTTGAACAGAACCCAAAGCCTGCAACTCTCATATATATAGACGGCGATAGTTGCTGGGAAACCAAATCCTCCCGCTCCTTCACCTATAATTGACACATTTTCTAGCTTCTTTAACTAAAGAACTCTCATGAGAGAAACATACGATCCGGCGGAAGTTGAATCCGTCCAGCAGGCCCACTGGCGTGCTAAAGATATCTACCGTGCCGTCGAACACGCACTCGACGCAAACGGTAAAGAAAAACCAAAATTCTATGTTTGCCCGATGCTTCCGTACCCAAGCGGAAAACTGCATATGGGCCATGTTCGCAACTACACCTTAAATGACGTTCTGTATCGCTATTTACGTATGCGCGGCATGAATGTCATGACCCCGATGGGTTGGGACTCTTTCGGCTTGCCGGCGGAAAACGCCGCCATTGCCAAGAAAGTGGCTCCTGCCAAGTGGACATACGCCAACATCGCCGATATGAAGGCTCAGATGGAGCCCCTCGGCTTGGCCTTTGACTGGTCTCGTGAAGTCACGACCTGCAAACCGGACTACTACCGCTGGAATCAGTGGATGTTCCTGAAAATGCTCGAAAAAGGCGTTGCTTACCGCAAGACCCAGACAGTCAACTGGGACCCGGTTGACCACACCGTGTTGGCAAACGAACAGGTCATTGAAGGCCGCGGCTGGCGAAGCGGCGCTATCGTAGAAAAGCGTGAAATTCCCGGTTACTACCTCGGAATTACTCAGTACGCTGAAGAACTCCTCAAAGACCTCGACCAGCTTCAGGGCTGGCCCGAACAGGTCCGGCGTATGCAGGAACACTGGATCGGCAAATCCTACGGTGTTAACCTCGCTTTCCCGTATGAACTCGACGGTGAAAAGAAAGAACTTCGTGTTTACACGACGCGCCCGGACACAATCATGGGCGTCACTTTCGCTGCCATCGCCGCGGAGCATCCTCTTGCCCTCCGTTTGGCAAAAGACAAACCCGATCTCCAAGCCTTCATCGACGAATGCCGCAAAGGCTCCGTTTCGGAAGCCGATATGGCCACGATGGAGAAGAAAGGCGTCCCGACCGGTTTCTGCGTCAAGCATCCGCTCACCGGCGCCGACGTTCCGGTATGGATCGGCAACTATGTATTAATGACCTACGGTGAAGGCGCCGTGATGGGCGTTCCGGCTCATGACGAGCGCGATTTTGCTTTTGCCCTTAAGTACGGTCTTCCCATCAAACAAGTCATCGGCAAAAAAGGCGAAGTCTTCGATGACAAAGTTTGGCACGAATGGTACGGCGAAAAAGAAGGCACTTTCTGCGTCAATTCCGGAAAATATGATGGAATGGATTTTGAACAGGCCCGCGATGCCGTCGCTAAAGACCTTGAAGCGCTTGGCTTAGGCAAACTTCAAGTTCAGTATCGTCTGCGTGACTGGAGTATTTCCCGTCAGCGTTATTGGGGCACCCCGATCCCGATGATTAACTGCCCGCACTGCGGTCCCGTTCCCGTCCCTGAAAAAGATCTTCCGGTCATACTGCCCGAAGACTTAATTCCGGACGGCTCCGGCAACCCCTTGAATCAGGACGAAGCATTCCTTAACTGCAAATGCCCGAAGTGCGGCAGAGACGCTAAACGCGAAACCGATACGATGGATACCTTCGTCGATTCCAGCTGGTATTACATGCGTTACTGCTCGCCCGACTGCGAAACTTCCATGGTCGACGATCGCAATGACTACTGGATGGCTATGGATCAGTACATCGGCGGTATTGAACACGCCGTGCTTCACCTGCTCTACGCCCGCTTCTGGACGAAAGTCATGCGCGACCTGGGCCTCGTCAAATTTGGCGAACCCTTCAAACGCCTCTTCACTCAGGGCATGCTGACTGCGGAATGCTTCTACCGCGAACTTCCGGACGGAAGAAAACGCTGGTTCTACCCGAGTGAACTCGATATCGTTTATGACGCAAAGGGCAGAATCGAAAAGATCACGGCTAAAGAAGACGGACTGCCCGTCAAATCCGGCGGCATTGAGAAGATGTCCAAATCGAAGAACAATGTCGTGGAGCCTTCTGCCATCATCGGTAAATTCGGCGCCGACACAGCCCGCGCTTTCGTGATGTTCGCCGGACCTCCCGATCAGAGCGCTGCCTGGAGTAATTCCGGAGCCGAAGGAACATTCCGCTTCATGAGAAGACTCTGGAACTTCGGATTCACACATCAGGCTGTCATCCAAGAGAATGTCAAACTCGATGTTTCTAAGCTGAATCACGAAGAAAAGGCTGTTCGCCGTGAAATCTACACTGCGCTCAAACAGGCCGAATTCGACTTAGACCGCATGCAGTACAACACCGTTGTTTCGGCAGCCATGAAGATGCTCAATGCTCTTGATTCCCTCAAGGACAACACATCCGAGGGCACGCGCGCCGTGATAAACGAAGGGATGTCGATTCTGCTTCGTACGCTTTACCCGATTGCTCCGCACATCACCGCCCAGCTTTTCGAGGATTTGGGCTATGACCAACGTTTCGGTACGTCCATCGTCGATGCCCCTTGGCCGAAGATTGACGCGCAGGCAATGGTCGCTGATGAAATTAAGTACGTCATTCAGATTAACGGCAAACTTCGCGGAGAAATCAATGTTCCCGCCGAAATGCCTAAGTCTGAAATTGAAGCCGCTGCTTTGGCCAACCCGGACGCACAGCGTTTCATCGATGGCAAACCTGTCCGTAAGATCATTGTTGTACCGAAGAAACTGGTCAACATTGTGGTCTGATAAAGCTTCATGCCGCAGGCCTCCATCGGGTCTGCGGTTTCATTCTTTTTAGAATTTTTGGTGCTTATGAATTACACAGGACTGACTCGCCGCAGTTTCATTCTCGGTCTTTCGGCCCTCGGTCTGACCGGTTGCGGATGGCATCTGCGCGGTAAACAAAACGTTCCGTTTAAGACAATCTACATTGCCTTAGGCGAAAACTCAGCCGTTCGGGCAACGATCCGCCGCAACCTTGAAGCTCAGACTGAAGTTAAAGTTGTAAATGACCGAAAAGAGGCTGAAGCGATTTTCGAACTCCTCGGGCAGTCCCGCGGTTCGAATGTTTTAGCCTATAACACGGACGGCCGAGCCCGTATTTATAGTCTCCGCTTAACGAATACGTTCAGAGTTGTTCTGCAGAACGGCGTGGAGCTTCTGCCCGCCACCACGGTCAGCGCAACGCGTGAATTGATTCGTGACGAAAGCGATGAAAACGGCCGAGCCAACCAGGAAAGACTACTTTATGAAGAAATGGAACAGTCTTGTATCCACCAAATGGTCAGCCGTATGACACATATCTCTGAAGAAGCTGTCCGAAAAGGTCTGCATGAGTTGGAATAGTCTTCTTGCACAAAAATTAAAGCCGGACGAAAACGGAACTCTCCCCCGGCTTTGGTTTCTTCTTGGCTCGGAACCACTGCTTGCCATCGAGGCGCAGGACGCAGTCCGGGCCGCTGCTTTTAAAGCGGGTTATTCCGAACGCAAGTCTTTTGTTTTTGCTGTCTCTTATACACATCTGACGCTGCCGACGACTCCTTACGTGTAGAT
>USHK01000083.1 GCA_900554375.1 uncultured Sutterella sp. | reverse complement strand
GTCGGTAAGGCGATCCTAAATGGAAGCTCTTCGGCTGCCGAGCAGGAAGCCCGGAGACTCTCCCAGAAATTTCCGCACTTCTTTATGGAGCTGCAGAGAGTCGGGCGTCCTAATGACGAAATGCTGGTTGCCGAAACGGTCAAGCTCGCAAAGAAGCTCGGACTTCCGGTGGTTGCCACTCAGCCGATTCAGTTTGAAAACTCGGAAGATTTCGAGTTCCACGAAGCCCGTGTGGCGATTGCCGATGGTTTTACGCTCGCCAATAAGGCGCGTCCACGGATTTACACGCCGCAGCAGTATTTCCGCACGAAAGAGGAAATGTGCGAGCTCTTTAAAGACATTCCATCTGCTATTGAAAACAGTGTAGAAATCGCCAAACGCTGTAATGTGACGATTAAGCTGGGTAAACCGCAGCTGCCGATTTTTCCGACGCCCGACGGCATGTCGCTGAAAGACTATATGGCTCAGCTCGCACGCGACGGCTTGGACCGCCGCCTAAAGGTCTTATATCCGGACGATAAAAAACGCGAAGCAGAGTTTCCGCGCTACAAAGAACGTTTGGAGCGCGAGATTAAGATCATTCAGGACATGGACTTCCCCGGTTACTTCCTAATCGTGCAAGACTTTATTAACTGGGCGAAGACGCACGGTTGTCCTGTGGGGCCGGGCCGCGGCTCCGGCGCGGGCTCTCTTGTGGCCTACAGCTTGGGCATTACCGACTTGGATCCTCTTGCGTACGACTTGCTGTTTGAACGTTTCCTGAATCCGGAACGTGTGTCTATGCCTGACTTTGACGTGGACTTCTGCCAGAACAACCGCGGACGCGTGATTGAATATGTGAAATCTAAGTACGGGGAAGAGTCCGTGAGTCAGATTGCCACCTTCGGTACGATGGGTGCTAAAGGAGTGATCAAGGACGTGGGGCGAGTTCTCGATATGTCGTACTCCGAAGCTGATCGCCTCTCCCGCATGATTCCTACGCGGCCGGGGCACAACACGACGCTTGAGGAAGCACTCAGCGAAGAGCCTCAGTTCCGCGCCGAAGTCCGCAACAACCCGCAGGCCCGAAAACTGATTGAGTACGCTCTTAAACTTGAAGGTACCACACGAAGCTTGGGCATTCATGCCGGCGGTGTGCTGATTGCACCGGGCAAACTGATTGACTTCTGTCCGCTGTATGCGGCCGGCATGCTTCCGGAAAACGTCATCAGTATGTATGACAAGAAAGACGTGGAAGCCGTCGGACTCGTCAAGTTCGACTTCCTCGGCCTGACAACGCTGACCATTATCGAACGTGCGCTTGACTACATTGAAAAGAACACCGGTGTTCGTCCGGATATCGAACACATGGAGTGCGATGACGAAGACACGTATAAAAAGATCTTCCAGACCGGAGATACGGTCGCTGTCTTCCAGTTTGAATCTCCGGGCATGCACAAGCTTTTGATTGATGCCAAACCGACTCAGCTTTCCGACTTAATCGCTTTGAACGCTTTGTATCGTCCGGGCCCGATGGACCTGATTCCGGATTTCTTGGACATTCGTGCCGGCCGCAAAAAAGCCGAGTACGCTGATCCTCGACTGATTCCGATCTTGGAAGATACGGCCGGCATTATGGTGTATCAGGAACAGGTGATGCTGGTGGCCCAGAAGATCGGCGGTTACTCACTCGGCGGCGCTGATATTCTCCGTCGAGCGATGGGTAAGAAAGACGTTGCCGAAATGGAGCGCCAAAGTAAGGTATTTATTGAAGGTGCAGCCAAGAACGGCGTGTCTGAAGAAGTGGCCACTCACTTATTCGAATTGATGCGTAAGTTTGCGGGCTACGGTTTCAACAAGTCCCACGCGGCTGCCTACTCTTATGTGGCTTATAAAACAGGGTGGCTCAAGAATTACTACCCGGCGGAATTCTTAGCTTCTTCTTTAAGTGAAGTGATGACCGATCCGGATAAATCCTTGAAGATTTTGATGGATGCCAAACGCCACGGCGTCAAGCTTCTTGGTCCTGATATCAATATGAGTGAATTTAACTACACCAGTCCCAAGACGATGGAAATCCGCATGGGCTTGGGCGCATTGAAAGGTGTAGGTTCTGCGCCGGCAGAAGCCATCAAGGCTGAAAGAGAAAAAAACGGTCCGTTCAAAGATCCGTTCGATCTCGTTAAACGCGTGGGTTCTCAGCTCATTACGAAGAAAATTATTCAGGTCTTTGCGATGGCGGGCGTCTTTGATTCCATCGAGCCGAATCGCCGCAAGTGGTTTGAAAACGCTGATGTCGTCGTTCAGTCTGCCCAGGAAAATGAAAAGGCAGCCGACCAGTTCAGCCTGTTCGGTGAAGAGCCGTCCAACGAGGTGCCGATTAAGGAAGTCGCACCTTGGAGCGAACGTACCCGAATGGAAAAAGAACAGTATGTGCTCGGATTCTATTTCTCGGGACACCCTCTGGAAGCATACCAATCGGAGCTCAAACGGAATTTTGGTGCGGTGGTTGCCGGAACCGAGTCGGAAAATCCCGGTGAATTTCTTGTTGCCGGTATGTATCTCGGCTGCGAGCAGCGCCGCGGCAAAGACGGATCGCCTTTTGTCACATTGCATTTGGCAACGCCTGACGGCCCCGTGGATTACAGCGTTAAAAATCAGTACTTCGAGCAGGAAAGAGCTCGAATCAAAGAAATTCCCAAAGGCGAGATTGTGGTCGTAGAACTTAAAAAGTCCCACAGCAAGAAGACAGGTAAAACTTGGGCGAGTCCCGGAGCCTTCTATCCGCTGTATGAACTGCGTCATCGTCAGAAGGCTCATATTGTGATTCGTCCGACTGAAGAGGCGGATCCGAAGGAGCTTGAGCGTTTAATTTTGGATGTTCAGATGAGCCGCCCTGAGGACGCAATACGGGTGGACTTTGAATTCTCGGATGACCGAAGCTTCCGAGTGCGCCTGCCGTGTCCTTACAAGGCAGCTGCCGATTGGACGCTGGTGAGAGATTTGGAGGATTCTCCTTCTATTCGGCAAGTGGAAGTGGCCTATGGCCTGTAACCAGTCATCCCGAACTGAGAGAAATTCAGGTTTTAAGGCTAAGTATTATTCATAATTTATGGAAATAGCAAGAAAAGGTAAGAAAGGCCTTTCTTGTTACTCGGTTTTTGGTATTGTTTGATAACCAGGGCGCTCTGCGCCCTCATAAATCGACAACCGACGGCCGTCTGAGCCGTGCATTTGAGGTGAAATTTTGAACAAAAATAATTTATTCGCCAAAGTTGCCGTATGGATCGTGATTGCCTTAGTGCTGTTTACTGTGTTCAAGCAGTTTGACGGCGCTAAGAAGATGGTTTCGAATGAACCGTCCACCAGCTATACGCAATTTATGGACCAAGCCAAGGAAGGCAAAATTAAGCGTGTCGATGTTCAGGGCCGTACGCTTACCGTGACTCCGACGGAAGGAGCTACTTATAAGATCACGGCTCCGGGAGATCTTTGGATGGTTGAAGATCTCCGCAAGGCCGGTGTGCAGGTCTACGGTCAGCCGGACGAAGAACAGAGCTTCTTGGCCTCTATCTTTATCTCTTGGTTCCCGATGCTGATCCTCATCGGCGTGTGGATTTTCTTCATGCGTCAAATGCAGGGCGGCGGAAAGGGCGGTGCTTTCAGCTTTGGCAAATCGAAAGCCAGAATGCTTGACAGCTCGAATAACAATATTACTTTTGCCGATGTCGCAGGCTGCGATGAAGCCAAAGAGGAAGTGACCGAAATCGTGGATTACCTCAAGGACCCGAGCCGTTATCAGCGCTTGGGCGGTCGTATTCCCCGCGGCGTGCTCTTGGTCGGTTCGCCCGGTACCGGTAAAACACTTTTGGCAAAGGCCATCGCCGGCGAAGCTAAAGTTCCCTTCTTTACTATTTCCGGCTCCGACTTCGTTGAAATGTTTGTCGGCGTCGGTGCTGCCCGTGTTCGTGATATGTTCGAGAACGCTAAGAAGAATTCTCCCTGCATCATCTTCATCGACGAAATTGATGCGGTCGGTCGTCAGCGCGGCGCCGGTCTCGGCGGCGGCAACGACGAACGAGAACAGACTCTGAACCAGATGCTTGTTGAGATGGATGGTTTTGATACCAATAGCAGCGTGATCGTGATTGCTGCGACCAACCGTCCTGACGTCCTTGACCCAGCATTGCTGCGTCCGGGCCGCTTTGACCGCCAGGTCGTGGTTCCGCTGCCCGATATTCGAGGCCGTGAACAGATCCTCAAAGTCCATATGCGCAAGATTCCGGTCGGCGCTGATGTGGACGAATCCGTGCTTGCCCGCGGCACGCCGGGCTTCTCCGGTGCTGACCTGGCGAACCTTGTGAACGAAGCAGCCCTGTTTGCCGCACGTCGCAACGGTCGTGTAGTTGCTATGGAAGACTTTGAACGCGCTAAAGACAAGATCATGATGGGTGCCGAGCGCAAAGCCATGGTCATGTCCGAAGACGAAAAACGCAACACGGCTTATCACGAATCCGGCCATGCTTTGGTCGCTCGTCTGATGCCGAAGAGCGACCCGGTTCACAAAGTCACGATTATCCCACGCGGCCGTGCTTTAGGCCTGACGATGCAGCTGCCGGCCGAAGACCACTACTCCTATGACAAGCAGTATCTGCTTTCTCGTATCGCCATTCTGTTCGGCGGCCGTATTGCCGAAGAAGTCTTCATGCATCAGATGACAACCGGTGCGTCAAATGACTTCGAACGCGCTACTCAGATGGCTCGCGACATGGTGGTCCGCTACGGCATGAGCGATGTGATGGGGCCGATGGTTTACGGCGAAAACGAGAACGAAGTGTTCCTCGGCCGTTCCGTGACCCAGTCCAAACATATTTCCGAGAGCACGATGGAAAAGGTCGATGCAGAAGTTCGCCGCATTATTGATGAACAGTATGCAATTGCCCGCAAATTGATCGAGTCTCATCAGGAAGAAATGCACAAGATGGCGCATGCCCTTCTCGAATGGGAAACCATTGACTCCGAGCAGATTGACGACATCATGAACGGCAAGGATCCTCGTCCTCCTAAGCAGCTGAGCAAAGTTCGCAGAAAGAACGAGGAAGCGGCTCAGCCGGTTGAAGGAGAACAGACAGCCCAGGCCGCTCCGGCAGAAGATAATCCTGAACAGGCTCCGCGGAGCGAGTCTTCTGAACCTGAGGCGAATGCCAAACCCTCGGATACTTCCTCTGGGGAAGTAAACCAAGCAGAAAAGCCGAAAGATTCCGACGATCGTCCGAAAGCCTAAAATAATGCCTGCATCAGAAGAGACCGCGAATGCGGTCTCTCTGATTTATAAGCTTCAAATTTTTTGCTTTAAAAGAACAGTCACAGTGTTAGGCGCTTTGATTGTCTAGCCCTTAACTGTGTTGTTCGAAAGAAATAAACCATTTGTTCTTGTGAACCTTCAAAGTTCATCGAGCGAGTAAAATGAACGAAGATCTTGAATTCAAAGATATCGACGAAGACGACGAAGAGGAAGTCAAAATTCCCGAAATCCACGGGACAAAGAATTACATGACGCGTGCCTGCTACAACCGGCTTCTTGATGAACGCAAGAACCTGGTTTTAGTCGAGCGTCCGAATGTCGTCAATGTCGTCGCTTGGGCAGCCTCCAACGGAGACCGGAGCGAGAATGCGGACTATCAATACGGCAAGCAACGTCTTCGTGAAATCGATCGCCGTATCCGTTTTCTGAATAAGCGAATCGAAGCGAGCGAAGTCATCGATATTGATAAAAGGCCGCCGACAGACCAGATCTTCTTCGGCGCAACCATCGTTTATGCCAACGAGCAGGGCGATGAATCCAAGATTCGTATTGTCGGGATCGACGAGGCGGATGCCTCGGTTGGAGATGTTTCCTGGATCCTGTCTCTTATACACATCTGACGCTGCCGACGAC
>USHK01000082.1 GCA_900554375.1 uncultured Sutterella sp. | reverse complement strand
CGGCAGCGTCAGATGTGTATAAGAGACAGCTATTTGGGCTCCGCACTCGACGGCGTAGCGGGCGGTATCGGCCAGATCATCTGGGTCGGATCCGAGAAGCTGAATTGCACGAGGATAGCTTTCGTTTCCAAGAGAAAATCTCTCACGGGACTTTCTCGAGTCCCTCAGCTGCTTTTGTGAAGCCACCATTTCCGCGACTGCGTAGGAAGCACCCAACTTCCGACAGATTTGGCGAAAAGGAAGGTCCGTAAAACCGGCTAAAGGCGCGAGAAACACGCGTCCCGGAATTTCTACATTTCCGACCTGAACCGAATTGCCGATCATGAAAGACGCACCTCTTTAAGGAAGCAGTCCAACGATTCGCATTTCGCCAGCTCCTCCGGTGTTCCGACGTTGGCCCAGGGGCCTTCATAGATCTCTCCGCTGATCAAGTGCTGATCAACAAACTGGTACAGCCAGGGGAAAAGCTTGGAAAACTCCGTCTTTTCTCCTGCGAAGATCTTTGGTGAGAACACTCCAATGTTTCCATAGGTGAACTTTTTATCAGCCCTACTTACTAGGCCGTCTTTCAAGTCCATATCTCCCTCGTGAAAAGAAGGATTAGGCACTAAGACTAAATGCCCGACGATTTCTCCTTTTCTAATTCTGTCCGCAGCCTTTTCAAGGGAAGCGTAATCAAAAGCAGTAACGATGTCTCCCGAAACAACAATGAAAGGTTCTTTCCCGTCACTAAGCAAGGGAAGCGCCTTGACAATGCCTCCTTTGGTTTCAAGAGCATCTGCAATCGTCGAGCCTTCCTGAGAAATTATTACTCGTATTCCCTCGACGGGATGATCTGAAAAATGCTTCGGATAGAGATCGGCATAATGGGCGGTGTTAACGACAGCTTCCCGAATTCCGCCCTCCCTTAAGCAACTCAGCTGCCAGTCCACCATAGAGCGCCCCCAAAGCTTGATCAGCGGTTTGGAATTATGTGCAGTGAGTTCCCTCATGCGTTTGCCTCTTCCGGCGCACAACACAATCGCCTTCAATCCTGACACCTTAGAAAGAGTATCCGACTCTCTCTTCGATGCCGGAGATTTGATTAATGAAACGGGACAAGGGTCTTAACGCATCAAAACGGGAAGCGGTCTTTTGAACGTAATTCAGGAATCGAGGCGTATCGCCGAGATATTTCGTTTTTCCGTCGCGGTAATTCAGGCGAGCAAAGATGCCCAAAACCTTGAGGTGACGCTGAAGAGCCATCCATTCGACATCTTCCCAGAAAACGCCGAAATCCGCCGGTACAGGAATGCCTTCTTTACGAGCTTTATCCCAGTAGCGAATGGTCCAATCTAAAACCTGGGCTTCGCTCCAAGAAATAAAGGCATCTCTGCATAAGCAAGCAATATCGTAGCTAACCGGCCCGTAGACGGCGTCCTGAAAATCAATAACTCCCGGATTATCTTTTTCTTCGAGCATCAGATTCCTCGGCATGTAGTCACGATGTACATAAACAAAGGACTGAGCGAGATTCTTTTTGATGATGTGATCGAACATCTTGTCAAACATGCTGCGCATCTCAGGTGTGATTTCCATATTCAGATGGCGTTTCACGTACCACTCGGGAAAAAGTTCAAGTTCGCGGCGCAGCAGTTCTTCGGAATAATCGGGCAAGACGCCGGGTTTGCTGTTCTTCTGAAGTTTGATAAGTGCGGTGGTGGCGTCTTCCATCAACCTGGAGGCATTGTCATCCGAGAGAGCATCAAGATAAGTCTGTGTTCCCAAATCTGACAACAGCAGAAATCCTTGTTCTATGTCCTGAGCATAGATTTGCGGAACGTTAACGCCTTGTTTGGCAAACAGATCGTCGACAAAAATAAAAGGTTTGACATTCCCTGGCTCGCCGGGAGAGTCCATGACGATGTAAGTCGTTCCGTCTCCGTCTATACGGAAATAACTTCTAAAACCCGCGTCCGAAGATGCCGGACGAAGCGTCTTCAGATTCAGTCCCAAGGGCCTTCCGATTTGTTCAAGCCACTGTCTTAAGCTTACTTCACGCTCTGTCATTATTTTCTCTCCATCATCCGTTGATCAGAAAGAATATGCAAGTCCCTTAAGCCTTTATAATCTTTCCACCTAATAGCGTGCAATTTTAATGTCTAGTTTTTCAATTCGTCGAAAAAGACCCATGGAAGCTTTTCGAGCCCTACCCGTTTTTGTGGCTGTGACTTTAGCTATGCCCTTGCTCGTCTCGGCGGCCGAACGCGATCAAGATTCCGAAACGGCTACCCGACCCGAGTACGGACTGAAGCTGAACGCGGCACGCCGCTTAGACGAGAATGCACCCTCTGAAGAGGGTGACGCCCCGACCTATCTGACGGCGTTCAAAATGATCGGAACGCCCAATGAGAAAATTGAACTCATTGACAGTGCCGAAGTTCGGCGAGGGGGCTCTGTTCTTCGCGGAGACACCATCACCTATACCTTCGCGACCGACGAGGTTTATTCCAACGGAAATGCTTTGGTTGCCAGAAACGGCACCATCTTCAAGGGACCGGAACTCACTTATCACCTCGACGCGGAGACTGGTGAGATGCCGAACGCCACGTTCCGTTATCTGCCGACTCAGATGAGAGGTACTTCCGATAAGATCGAACTGCTCGGAGAAGGCAAGGTCAAGATGTGTAACGCCATGGTCACAACTTGCCGCGAGGGAGAAGAAGCCTGGTGGATTAAAGCCTCCGACGTTGACTATGACGAGCTGGACGGCTCTGCTGTCGGTAAAAACGCCAGACTGTACGTTGGCGGCATTCCTGTCTTCGCCTCGCCTTATTTCAGCTTCCCCGTTGGCTCCGAGAGAAAGACCGGCTTCTTAACACCGAGATTCGGCATGAGCTCTACACTCGGCGTAAATATGGAAATCCCGTTCTATTGGAACATTGCACCGAATTACGACTACACACTGACGCTTAAACCCATGTCTAAGCGCGGCGTGCTCTTCGGCAACGAATTCCGTTATCTGCAGCCGACATTCTCCGGTCAAGTCGATTACAACGTCATTTTTAAAGACAAGGAAACGCATGAACGACGTTACGGCGTCGCTTGGAAACATTACCAGCGCATCGGTGACGTCTCGCTCGGTGTGGATTATCAGAAAGTCTCCGATAACGATTATTTATCCGACTTCTCTACAACGATTCGAGAATCCAGTGAAAACATCCTCAATCAGAATTTCTGGCTGAGCTATGGACAGACATATTGGAGCACATCCTTAGGCGTTTATAAGAACCAAACGCTGCGCCCGAACAGAAACTGGGTCGAAAAGCCTTACGAAAAAGAACCGGAATTTAATCTCAGCGGCTACGTTGCCGATTTTCACGGCGCCGTTCTTTCTTCACGTCTGACCGCAACCCGTTTCCGCCGTGGCATCTCGACTTACAACGGTTTACGCGGCACGAGCGGTGACGGCAATCGAACCCTATGGAACACCTCGATCTCTTATCCGCTGATGGGTTCTTTCTGGTTTGTAACGCCGAAGATCACGTACTCGTTCACGCACTATAACGACATCAAACACGCCCGAGCCGAGATCGACAAATCTTCGACCCGCTCGCTCCCGATCTATTCTCTAGATACCGGCTTGATCTTCGAGAGAAATTCAATCGTCTTCGGTCGAGAGACCGAACAGACTCTGGAACCGCGTCTGTTCTATGCCTATATTCCTTATCGGAATCAGCGGCACATGCCGAACTTCGACAGTTCTTCGGCCGACTTGAACTTCGCCGAACTGTTTACACCGAACAAGTACACCGGTTTTGACCGAATTGCGAACACCAACCAGTTGTCTGCGGTTTTAACAACACGCTACATCGACTCCGGCACCGGTAAAGAGTGGTTCTCCGCAACCGTGGGGCAGCGTTACTACTTTACGGATGAAAAAGTCGATCTTTATTGGTCAAACCCCGGCAAAACAAAGAACCGCAGTGACGTGTTAGCCGCCAGTCAGTTCTCCTTATTTGAAGGCTGGCGTTTGGAAGGCGCGATCCAGTACTCGACGGAATGGTCCAGAATCTCAAAGACAAGCGCCGGTATTCGTTATAACCCAAGAGACTTCTCGACCGTTGGCCTGTATTATCGCTACAACTACAACCCTAACGACACTCGAGACGCGTTCTATAACACCAACATCAAGCAAATCGACTTTTCGTTCCAGTGGCCGCTCATGAAAGACCTCTATGGACTCGGAAGGTACAATTACTCATTCAGAGACAAAAAAGTGGTTGACTCCTTGATGGGCCTCGAATATCGTGCGGGGTGTTGGATCCTTCGCGGGGCCGTTCAGCGCTATATTCGCAGTGAAGGAAGATCGACAACGAACTTCTTCTTAGAACTTGAATTAGTCGGTCTAGGTACCGTCGGATCGAGTCCGATCCAAGCATTAAGCGAAGGCATTACCGGCTACAAACCGGTGGGGCCAAAGCCAGTTGAAGTCGGCCGATATGATTATTACGAATAAAATTATGAAATTGACTCATCTTTATGCAGTATGTGCCTGCGCCCTCCTCTCCTTCGGCGCTGTGAATGCGGACAATGCGTACGCTCAAAAAGCACAGGCAAAGAAAGAAACGGCGGCTCATAAAAGCGCCCCTGTTCCGGTCGACCGTATCGCAGCCGTGGTAAATCACGATGTGATTACGGAGATCCAGCTGCAGCAGAGAATTCATCAGGTAGCCACAAATCTTCGCAGAAGAAACATTCCCCTGCCTCCGATGGACAACCTTCGAGATCAGACTCTCGATCGCATGATTCTTGAGCGAATCATCGAACAGAAAGCTCGAGACACCGGTATTCGTATCGATGACAATATGCTCAACGGCGCTATCGAACAAATTGCTACGAACAACGGTTTAACCGTTCCTCAGCTCGAAAAGAAACTAGCTGCGGACGGCATTTCTGTTCCGAGCTTTAAAAGCGAGATTCGCAGCGAGTTAATTACCCAGCGTCTCCGTGAAAGAGACGTGGACGATAAGATCCAAATTCCTGAAAGCGAAATCGACCAGTTTCTGAAGGATCAGAGCGGGCCGGGCAAGCGCATGGAATACCGTTTGTCCCGCATCGTAATCAGTTTCCCTGAAAATCCTACCAAAGCGGAAGTTGAAAACGCTCAGAGAACTGCTTCCCGCGCTCTTGAGCAAGCCCAGAGGGGCGCCGATTTCAGCCAACTGGCAGCAAAATATTCTGTCACGCCTGAGGCTATGGAAGGCGGCGTCATGGGCTGGGTCCCTGCCGGCAAACTGCCTCCCTTCGTAGTGCAGGCACTTCAAAATCACAAAGCCGGAGACATTATTCCGCTCCAGGCCGGCAATTCGTTCCAGATCCTCAAGCTAATGGGGGTTCGAGACCCCGGTGCTCAAGCTGAACAAGGCGTCCGTCAGACCCATGTCCGCCATATCATGATGCGCCCTTCGAATGTCACCCCGGAAAAAGTCGTTATTCAGCGTCTAAACGAGATCAAGGCTCGACTTGATAAGGGAGACGGGGACTTCCAGACACTTGCTCGTCTGCATTCTGCGGATCCGTCCGGCACTCGCGGCGGCGACCTCGGCTGGCTTTATCCGGGCGATGTTCCTCCTGAAATGGAACAGCAGCTCGACAAACTGAGTGTCGGAGAAATCAGCGAGCCGATCCGTACCCCTTATGGCTGGCATATTTTCCAGGTGCTCGACCGCAGAACTAAGAGTGGTATTAATGAACGCCAGCGCGAACAAGCCAGAGAGGCGCTGCGCGAGCAGAAACTCGGCGACGCTGTCCTCGACTGGGAGCGACGCCTGCGTTCGGAAGCCTATGTCGAGAAGCGAATCAACAAACCGACTGAATAACAACGTAACGTCAAAAACGCTTAGGCCGGACCTAAGCGCTGTCTCTTATACACATCTCCGAGCCCACGAGACGCTCATGAATCTCGT
>USHK01000081.1 GCA_900554375.1 uncultured Sutterella sp. | reverse complement strand
GGCATACGAGATTCATGAGCGTCTCGTTGGCTCGGAGATGTGTATAAGAGACAGAACATCGACTTCGCCGCGGTCGTTCTTGAATTCTTCGATAGGAATGAAGGATTCGCTCTTGAGGCCGGCGTTAACAACGACGTAGTTGTAGTCAACGCGGACGACTTCTGCGGGGATAACTTCACCCTGCTTCATTTCCTGTTTAGCAAGGCTTTCTGCGAACAAATCGGCAAAGGATTCGGTAGGCTTGGTAGTAGTGTTGGTCATGTAAATAACTGTTTGCTCTGATAAAAATAATCAGAACGGGTTAAAAAATTCCCGACGTTCGGATGAGCGTCAGGGGCACGGCAAAGAGGCTTTTTCAAGCCTTGCTCTCGCGGTACCAGGCGAGAACCTGATCGATCGTTTCCTGCAGAGTGAGGTCGGACGAATCCAGGATTCGCGCCCCTTCTGCCGGCTTTAGCGGTGCGACTGAACGCTCCATATCACGTCTGTCACGATCCTTCAAGTCGGAAACGAGGTCGTCAATATTACTTGAGATTCCTTTTTCTTTCAACTGGTTATAGCGTCTTTTTGCACGCGACTCAGCCGATGCTGTTAAAAAGATTTTCAGTCGAGCTTCCGGAAAAACCACACTTCCCATGTCGCGGCCGTCTGCCACAAGGCCGGGTGCAGCTGCGGATCTTCTCTGAAGTTCGAACAAAGCTTTTCGGACCCCCGGGTAAGCGGCAATCTTGCTGGCGCTCAAACCGACTTTTTCGGTGCGGATCGCGTCCGTCACATCTTTGCCTTCTAAGAAAATCTTGCCGTCTTTAAACAGAGGCTTCAGGTTCTGTGCTGTTTGTTCCGCTGCAGCTGCATCATTGAGGTTAACGTCCGCGTTGAGGCAGGCAAGTGCAGTCAGCCGATAAAGTGCGCCGCTGTCCAGTACATGAAACCCCAAAGCTTTAGCAACTCCTGCCGAAACGCTCCCCTTTCCGGAAGCGACGGGACCGTCAATTGCGATGACATCAACTTGACTCATTATTTCTCCACTACGCCGGCCAGACGTTCAAAGTAATCAGGGAATGTTTTTCTGACACAGTTCGGGTCGCGAATCTCTACCGAGACCCCGCCGGCTGCAATCAAGGACATACACATCGCCATTCGATGGTCTTTGTATGTATCGAAAACCGCACTTCTGAGTTTTTCGGGCGGCGTAATTTTGATCATATCGTCTGTGCTTTCTACCCGGCAGCCGACTTTCGTGAGTTCATTGTGCATCGCAGCAATACGATCCGTTTCTTTAACGCGCCAACTGGAAATTCCTCTGAGAATCGTCGGGCCTTCGCACATCGGCGCCATTGCCGCAAAAGTCATCGCTGCATCCGGAATCGGTCGAACATCGGCCTGCAGGCCCTGAAGTTTCCGACCGTATCGGTTCGGGCCGGTCTTAATCCAATTTTCTCCGCGCGTGACGGAAGCACCCATCTTGACGAGGTACTCTACGAAAGCCGCATCGCCTTGGACGCTGTCTGAACCGATCCCGTTGATCTTCATCGGGCCAACCAAGGCGCCGAGCGCAAGAAAATACGATGCGCTGGAAGCATCCGCTTCCACTTCAAACACCCCGGGAGCCTTGTACGGAGTACGGGGAACTAAGAAGTCCTTCTCCGAGGTTTTGACTTCAACTCCGAAGCGCTCCATCAGACGACAAGTCAGAGAAACATAAGGAGAACTGATAAGTTCACCGTCGATGCGGATTCTTAGCCCCTGCTCAGGAGCGATCAGGGGAGCGGCTATCAGAAGGCCGGAAACGAACTGGCTGGAAACATCTCCGCGGATATGAACAATATCGCTATTAATTTTGGTTGCGGGTTGGATTTTAATCGGCGGAAATCCGGGCTCTCCGAGGTAAGAGAGACGTCCGCCGATGGAATTCAAGGCTTCAACCAAATGAGCAATCGGGCGCTGACGCATTCTGGCAACACCGTCCAAAACATACTCACCGCCGCTGAAAGCTAAAGATGAAGAAAGGGGACGCATCGCCGTTCCGGCGTTGCCGAGGAAAAGGTCTGCTTTTTTTACAGGAAACTTTCCGCCGCATCCTTCAACCTTTACAACAGTGCCGTCGTTGGAGACTTCGAGTTTGATACCGAGGGTCTCCAACGCACCGATCATCATCTCCGTGTCTTCGGCCACCAACAAGTTATGCAGTGCCGTCGTCCCTTCCGAGAGAGCGGCAAGAAGAAGCGCACGGTTGGAGATGCTCTTAGAGCCGGGTAAGTCGACTGAGCCTCCGACTTTTTTTATCGGGTCGAGTTTTAAAATTTCTTCCATCGTTTTTATCCTTATTTTCCGGGGAAGACTAAGCCGCGACGGTTTCTGACCGCGTTTTCAAAAACGCTTTCTAAAGCTTTGCCGTCTGACTCATCAATATATTTCTGAAGCGTATCTAACGAGGCACGATATCGTTTAAGTTCGTGAGACAGGGCTTCGCGGTTAGACAGACAGATGTCACGCCACATCACAGGAGAGCTCGAAGCAATACGCGTGAAATCGCGGAAGCCGGCGCCGGCCATCTTGAGTTTTTCCTGTGCGTTCTCTTCTCTGGCGATCATGTCCACCAAGGCATAAGCCAAGACGTGCGGCAAGTGGCTCACCGAAGCAAACGTCAGGTCGTGCTGATGGGGACTCATCGTCTGCACGCGAGCGCCGGCTTTACGCCATGCGTCTTCGATGAATGCAATGATCTTCGGATCCATGCCTTCGTCAGGCGTTGAAATAACAACCTTCTCATCGAAAAGATCGGCTGAAGCGTACTCCACGCCGGGCATTTCACCGCCGGCAATCGGGTGAGCCGGAGCATATTGATGAAACTTATCGCCGAGTCCTTTGCGAGCCGCCGCAATCACGGTTTGACGGGTAGAGCCGACGTCGGTAACCACTGCGTCCGGTTTCAGAAAAGGAGCCATTTCGGTAAAAACCGACTCCATTGCTTCAACAGGAACAGCACTGACAACGATATCGGCATATTTAACGGCCTCTTCCATCGAAGTCGTGACTGCATCTGCCGCACCTTTGTTCAAAGCTTTCTGCAAGGTGTCCGGATTGTGTCCGAAAGCGATAACTTCATCGACAATGCCCGCCCTCTTCCAGCTGAGAGCCATCGATCCGCCGATGAGGCCGCAGCCGATCACTGCCATTTTCATGCAGATTTCTCCTCAAACTTAGCCAAAGCCTCTTTCAAAACTTCCAAGAAACGCTCGTTCTGCTGCGGCGTTCCAACAGACACACGAATCCATTCGGGCAAGTCATAGGACTTCATGCGGCGAACGATGATGCCTGTCTTCAGGAGATACTGAACGATATCGTCCGCATGAGGTCCGACCTTGACCGTAATAAAGTTAGCGTGCAGTCCCATGTATGGAAGCTTCAAAGCGTCAAATGCTTCGGAGAGGAATTTGATGCCCTTGCGGTTAACTTCCAGAGTCATCTCTACGAAGTCCTGATCTTCCAGTGCCGCTAATGCGGCAATCTGAGAAAGGTCATTCACGTTAAACGGATGACGAACACGGTTCAGCATGGAAAGCAGACCGGGCTGGGCAATGCCGTATCCGACGCGGGCGCCCGCCAAACCGTACGCCTTGGAGAAAGTACGCGCAATCATCACATTCGGGTGCAAACGAACAATTTCCATGGAGTCGCAGCGCAGTGCGGGTTCCAAAAACTCGACATAGGCCTCGTCAAACAGAACCATCACCGTCGGCGGAATCTTGTCCAAGAAATCCAAAATGTCTTTCTCAGCAAGATAGGTCCCGGTCGGATTATTCGGATTAGTCAGAAAAATCAAGCGCGTTCTCTCGTCTACCGCATCTGCCATTGCATCAAGATCGGCATTGAAATCCCCGGTCGAAGGAATTTCTATCGTCGTGGCACCGCAAAGGCGAGCTACCATCGGGTAAAGCGAAAAGGAATATTGAGGATAAATCGCTGTCGTCCCCTGAGACAAAACGGTCTCGGCGGCCAACCCCAACAACTCGCTCGAACCGCTGCCAATCACCACCCAATCCTGGGGCACACCGTATTTTTCAGCAATGGCTTTTTGCAAATGGTAGGCATCCGCGTCCGGATAACGGTTGAGATTCAAAGCGGCGGTCGCGACCGCCTCCTTCACTTTAGAACTCATGCCATTCGGATTCTCGTTGGCAACAAGCATGATGATTTCTTCGGGTTTAAGTCCTAAGTCCGCAGCCACATCCTCAATCGGCTTGCTGGCAACGTATTTATCCAAAGCTTGGACCCAAGAGGGTGTGGTAATCGTTGTTTCGGTCATAAATTTGATCCTTTAGTATCGGACCGGCGGAAATTCTTCTCCG
The DNA here is from genome assembly GCA_900554375.1 of uncultured Sutterella sp. Lineage (GTDB taxonomy): Bacteria > Pseudomonadota > Gammaproteobacteria > Burkholderiales > Burkholderiaceae_F > Parasutterella. The sequence goes on along the minus strand of USHK01000081.1, from coordinate 1,610 downwards.
TCGGATAGGAACCCAGACATTTCAGAGATGCGCAGCCTTCTCGAAAGATCTCCAGAGCCTCTCTGATCTTGGGCTCACTCATATTGCCCTCGATGTCGGTGTAAAAGAAATATTCCCATGTTCCACGCTTTGCGGGGCGTGAGTCGAGTCTCATCATGGACACACCGAAATCGTCAAACGGTTTTAAAGCCTGATAGAGAGACCCCGCTCGATGCGGCACGGAGAAAATCAAAGAGGTCTTGTCTTCCTGAGGATTGGAGGAAGGAGCGGCGGGCTCTCGGCCTAAGATCAGGAAACGCGTCCGATTTGTATTGGAGTCCTGAATATTGGCTGCCACAATCTGCAGCCCGAAAATCTTCGCCGCCACTTCGCCGGCAATGGCTGCAAAAGTCGGGTTCTCGGATGCCAAACGCGCTGCTTCTCCGTTGCTTTCCGCCGTCATTCTTTCCAAAGAAGGAACATTGCGGTTCAGCCACTGAACGCACTGCCCCAAAGACTGAGGATGAGAGTAAACACGCGTGATGCCTTCCATGTTCCCGGAGCGAGTCATCAGATTGTGCTGAATCGGAATGGAGCATTCCCCAACGATAAACAAGGATGTTTTGAGCAAACAGTCCATCGTGCGGTTAACAGCCCCTTCGGTAGAGTTCTCAATGGGAACGATACCGTATGCAGCATCGCCTGACTCAACCTTTCTAAAGACTTCTTCAATGCTCCCGCTTGGCATTCCGACCACGCCTGAACCAAACTGACGAATCATGGCCTGTTCACTGAATGTTCCTCTTGGGCCTAAGTAGGCAACCTTCAGTTCAGATTCCAGTCCGCGGCAGGCACACATCACCTCCCGCCAGATTGCTACCAGAGATTCATTGGGCAGCGGCCCGGTGTTTTTATCACAGATCTTGTTTAAGACCTCGGCTTCGCGTTCAGGGCGGTAGACCGGAAGACCGGCTTTTGCCTTGATCTCTCCAATCGCTTTTGCGACCTCTGCCCGCTCATTGAGCAGGCGGACGAGCTCGGAATCGAGCCCGTCGATCTTATTACGAAGCGGAAGCAGTTCTTCGTTGACAGACATGGTTCACTCTTAACTGTGACGTTCGGCAAAGGCCTTCATATAGTCTGCAAGCGCTTCGGCCGCTTCAACGCTCACCGCGTTGTAAAGCGAGGCACGCATACCGCCGACGATTCTGTGTCCCTTGATATTGGCCAGCCCCTTCTGAAGGGCTTCTTCAATGAAGAGCTGATTGAGCTCCTCGTTCTTCAAGTTGAAGACCACATTCATGCGGGAGCGGGACTGTTTTTCAATGCGGTTGTAGTAGAAACCGTCGGAGTTATCGATCGCATCATAAATCTTCCGGCTCTTCAGAATGGAGCGTCTTTCCATTTCTTTGACGCCGCCTTCTGCGAGCAGCCATTTGCAGACCAAGTGTGAAATGTAGATCGCAAATGTCGGCGGCGTGTTGTACATCGACTCGAAATTTGCGTAGGTCTGATAATCCAGCATGGTCGGTGTGGTGGATTCTGCCCGGCCTAGCAAATCTTTGCGGGCAATCACAACAGTCAGACCGGCCGGCCCGAAGTTCTTCCTGTCTCTTATACACATCTCCGAG
>USHK01000080.1 GCA_900554375.1 uncultured Sutterella sp. | reverse complement strand
GTTGTTGCAACCAGCATGCGGAGCGTCATGAAGAAATCCATAGCTTAGCTCTTCCTTTCTCGTTCTTTTTTCTGCCTATGGCTAATAGGATAATTATTCGCTACCTGGGGGCTCATCCTTAAATAAGCGGTAATCGCCATGAGTACTGCTATGTAAGCGCCCATTGTATATCCTGCCGGGATGGCGACGGTAAACCCGTGCGTACCCAAAATAATGAGCGGAAGAACACCGGCAGCCAGCACAATAAAGAATGCGGAGGACCACATGATTCGAAGAGCGCGAATCAGGCTTTCACGGTTGTGTCGGATATACAGAAGCCAGGATGCAAAAACGCTTTGCCCGATCGCAACCAAGATACAAACCATCGCCAACGCTACATACAGCTGATCGAGCGTAGCCATCTTATTGATCGTTCCATAGAGCAAAGAAATGCTCGGAGACTCGTAATTTGCACTGGTAAAGCTCAGCCACAAAGAGGGAATAACATCACGAATCAGACTAATCGAAAGCAGGGGCAATCCAATAAATAGAACGACAATGCAAAGAGCCAGCCCCCACGTCGAAATCCCCTGACCTTTTGTTTTGACAACATATGTGGGGAACCAAACACAGAAGCCCAATGCAAATAAATAGGCAAACCAGTATTCAAATGCTCCGCTTTCTTCCACTCTTTTCTCCTTGGATTGTTCTATTTACAGCTGAATGTTTTTTTAGAGGCCTCTGCCGACCGGATATAAATACATACACTTAACGCAAGTATCAGGGATAAGCACAAAAACGGGAGATCTTCCTTAGCGAGGCTAACCCCGAAGGACCCGAACAATAAACAAGGTACGGCAGTTTGTGAAAGCAAATTTAAAAAATAGCCGATGCCTGTGAATAGAAGCACCAAATTAATCGTTCCGAGACCCCGGCTTTCAACAATTAGGTATGAGGCATACAAAAAGGAAATAATGGCCCCAGTCGTAAGAGCCCACGTCATCCAAGACAGCATCAGTACGGATTCAACGCCCCATGCGGCAAATGGCAGCATAGTATTGTTTAACTCCGCGTTGTTAACGTAGCTAAGCACAGGCAGCAGGATCGTCAAAATAGAAGCCGAGAACGCCAGGCCGAAACTTAAATCTTTTTTGAAAAATTTTAGGGCGAAGGCAGGCACCAAAATGACCGCCAGAAGCTCTGCCAAAATTTTTACTACTAGAACTACGATCTGAATAAGCAATGGGCTCATGTCCGTTAAATCTTAGGCTCTTCGGATTGCGCTTCCTTAGCAGCCTCTTCGGTCATTCCGCTGATTTCCAGCTCGTCGATTTCGTCGACTTTCTCGGGCTTAGGACCCGGTTCAAAAACGGCAATGCTCTCCACATGAGCCGTATGAGGGAACATATTCATTACACCGGCTGACAACAGTCTCCAGCCTCCTTCTCTCACCAGCAAAGCGGCATCTCTTGCCAGCGTCGCGGGGTTACAGGAAACATAAACCAAACGTGCCGGCCGCTGGTCAGTTGCAGCCAATGAGCGACAAAGTGCCATTGCACCTTCCCGAGGAGGATCGATCAACACTCGATCGACGCCGCCCAACTTATTCCACACAGCATTCCAGTCATCTAACGTCCAGTCGAACAAATTGCGGGCTTCAAATTCAGTCTTATCTGCGAGATGGTTATCCGCAGCTCCGGCGCGAGCCCGTTCAACCAGTTCCGTACTGCCTTCAATACCAAGAACCTTAGCCGTCTTCGTTGCCAGCGGCAAAGTAAAGTTTCCCAAGCCGCAAAAGAAATCAATTACCTTAGAGGTCGGTTCAGGGCGGAGCAGACGAAGCGCCCTCGTCACCATGACTTCGTTCAACCGATGATTGACCTGCGTGAAATCCGTTGGCCTGAATACCACTTCCACGCCGGTTTCTCGGTGATGCAGTTTCAGCCGATTGGCATTTTCAGGATCCATTGGATAGATAGAGTCAGGCCCCTTCGGCTGATACCAAAAATCAACGTCATAATCTTTTTGGAACTGTCTGAGTTTTGCCTCATCGTCAGCCGACGGTTTTTCTAAAACACGAAGAACCAAAGCCAACGCTTCATCTGTCACGGCCAATTCGATCTGAGGAAGCTTTTTACGCAGAGTTAAAGAATTGATTAATTCACGGAGCGGAACTAGAAGATCGCTCACCCGTTTGGGCAGAATTTCACAGCTCTTCATGTCCGCAATGAAGCTGGACCGCTTCTCGTGAAAACCCACAAGCACAGTACCTTTTTTCGCAACTTCCCGCACGGATAAACGAGCGCGGTGTCGGTACCTCCAAGGTGAGCCATAGATCGGTGCAAGCACTTGTTCGGGACGAACTCTGCCGATATGCCAGAGCGCATCCATCAGCACCTTTTGTTTCATGGCAACTTGGGCGTGAGCCTCGAGATGCTGCATGGCACAGCCTCCGCAGCTTCCGTCCTTAACCCCAAAGTAAGGGCACTTCGGAAAAACGCGAAGCGGCGACTCCTTATAAATTTCGGTAGTCAGTCCCAACTCAAAGGACGGTTTGCTGCGATAGACCTCATACTCGACCTTTTCACCGGGAAGCGCTCCTTCGATAAAAACTACCTTACCGTCACGGCGTGCAACACCCCGGCCCTCCTGATCCAAGGACTCAATGACGGCGACATACTTTGCCCGTTCTTTTTTAGCTCGTGCCATGAATTTTCCTAACTTCTAACTTAGCGCTTTTGGAGCATTGTAAGAGGATCGATGGGTTTACCGTTTTTACGAATTTCAAAATGGACACGAGGAGACACATCCGTCTGTCCCATCACAGCAATCGCCTGCCCCTTACGGACCTGATCGCCTTGTTTTACGGAGATGGACTTGACTCTTCCATAGACAGAGACGCAGCCGTCTTTATCTCGAATCATCACGACCTTTCCGTACCCCTGAACCTGACCGTCAAAAAGCACGGTGCCATTGACAGCCGCATGGACTTTCTCGCCTTCGGAGCCGGCGATGTCAATGCCTTTATTCAGGCCGCCGAAATTTTGAATGATTTTCCCTGACGCGGGCCATCCGTATGTTCCGTTTGCGCTGCCCGCGGAAGTGCCTGCAGAAGCGGTTTGAGCGGCAGCTGCGGAAGCTGCGGGAGCAGCCGCCGCGGCCGTCGGCTTAGTCGAAGAGTTCGTACTCGTTTGTGTTTTACTATTGGCTTCGACTCTGCGGATATTCGCCTCCGTCGAAGAAGAAACAGAAAGACGAAGTTTTTGTCCGACTAATAAATGAGAGGGATTTGTTAAGTGGTTTTCTCGAGCCACAACAGCAGGATCTAACCCATAACGAGAAGAAATCGCATACAGCGTATCTCCGGGCTTAACGGTATAAACAGAAGCCGACGAAGAACCGTCCGATATCGGAGCGTTTCCTCCGGTAAAAGAACAGCCCGCCATCACCGAAACTAACACCATCGGCCAAAGATACTTACTGCAATTCATAACTCCTCCATGAGCCTCTTTTATTTCTTCAACGCACCGATTTTAAGGGCAAACGAATCCAACCGCGTAACTAAAGCGAATTATTCTCAGGATTGAAAACTATTACACCATGCACGGACAGTATCCAGCATTCCATAATTTGTCATATCGACCTGCAGGGGCGTAACACTGACGTAATTATGAGATGTCGCCCAAAAATCCGTTCCCTGTGTGCTGTCGCGTGCATCACCTGCTGCACCGAGCCAATAAATTGTCTCGCCGCGTGGGTTCACTTGTTCAATAACGGATTGAGCAGCATGACGTCGTCCAAGGCGTGTCACCACTACTCCGGCGAGCTGATCGATCGTTGTGTTGGGGATATTGACATTCAGCAGGAAAGGTGCCGGAAGAGGATTGCGAATAAAGTTGTCCAAGATGAACTCTGCTACTTGTGCCGCAGAATCCAAACAGGACCATCCTGAATGAACTTGGGAAAAAGCAAAGGACGGACAACCGAATAAGAAACCTTCCATAGCAGCTGCAACTGTACCGGAATAGAGGACATCATCGCCCATATTCTGACCGCAATTGATGCCGCTAAGGACGATATCAGGCTTTTTCGGCAGCAAACCGGTTAAAGCGATGTGCACGCAGTCGGAAGGTGTCCCGTTCACAAAGAAAACATTTTCCTGAACCTGACGAACGGAAAGCGGGCGGCTGAGCGTTAATGAATTGCTGGCGCCACTGTGATTTTGTTCGGGCGCAACTACCGTGACATCGCCGAATCGGCGAATACGACGAGCAAGTTCCTGAATCCCCGGCGCCAGGTACCCGTCATCGTTTGAAATCAAAATATTCATCGCTTTCTTTCCTCTGAGATAGCTCAAATTTCCAGCCCTTCATTATCCCGATTTTCTAAAATCTTATCCAATACTGAAAATTAGAACGAACACTTTTTGCAAAGAAAATTTTGATTGGCGCCAGAAAAGCAAAAGCCGTAGGTTTATTGAATCTCTACGGCTGCGCATTTATGTCGGCAATCGGCCGACGATTTTTTCCCTGTTGAATCGATTAGGCAGGAGCCTTTGTCAGAGCCATTCCTGCGGGAACAGAAACGGCAGTTTGCTTCTTCTCCTTTTTCTCAGACTTCTTAGCAAGGGCAATCAGTTGAAGCGAGGCCCCGGCTAATAAAAGACGAGTTTTCATCGGAAGAGATTCAGGCATTTAGTCCTCAAAGGTTGTTGTGAAATCACCTTCCAATTTAGTAACTTAATATGACAGCTTTATGACAAAAATGACATAAATTTCAAAATTTAGTGTTTATCCTTAAACACTTACCATGACGCTGAAACCTCTTTTTTCAAGTTTGTCCCGAATGTTACAAAGTGACTCTCGGTCCGCTTTTTTCAACCCGGTCGCCGGCGTCTCCCTATCCAGTGTATAAATCATTACTTCCCGCGGCTTAATCTGTTCAAGCACGTCGATCCAGGGCTCCACGAAATCATCCGTCGTGTTGTCCACGGATCTTCCTTCGAATTCGCCTTTCATAAACATTGTCTGAATAATCGGCCGAACCGGCATAGTTTTGAGCTTTTCAATCACCTCCCGTACGTCGTATTTTGCGTTGGGACGATCGACTCTTTTGATGTATTCGGGATCAACCGTATCAAGCTTCATAATCGGGTTGTCCACTTTTGCCAGCGCTTTGACAACTTTTTCACGCGCAAGAAATGTAGAGTTACTAAGAACGCTGATTTTTGCCTTAGGAAAGTACCGATTTCTAAGCTCAATCGTATCGTCAACGATAAGGTTAAATTCAGGGTGGGAGGTCGGTTCTCCGTTTCCTGCAAAGGTAAAGACATCGGGAACCACGCCCGTTCTCTGCAGGTAAATTAATTTCTTTTCAAGTGCTGTCCGAACTTCTTCGCGAGTAGGAAGTTTGCGCTTATCATCGTGGTCTTTATTAAAGCCGCATTCGCAGTAGACGCAGTCAAAAGAGCAGACTTTAGCTTCAGCGGGCAACAGATTGATTCCTAAAGAGGTACCCAAGCGTCTGGAATGAATCGGTCCGAAGATTGGAGAAGGAAAAAGAATACAAGCCATACTGAATTCCTCCATGACGGGCGCAGAAAACAAAAGGGCCGTCAACAGACGGCCCATTAGGAATTTCTGGTCGGGGCGGCGGGATTCGAACTCGCGACCCCTTGCACCCCATGCAAGTGCGCTACCAGGCTGCGCTACGCCCCGAACGAGTTGCGCATTATGCGGCATTCGAAAGATTTTTTCAAGTCTCTCGGATAACGCCAGCGCAAATTTTTATTTTGCCTTTGCCAAAACCGTGGACAAATCCTTGAGTTGACTGACAAAACCTGCCATCCGCTCTCTCAGCATCTCATTTTCCGCAGCAAGCTTCGTGAGTTGTTCGCTTTGAACTCGAGCATTGTCGAGAGCCTGCTGCGACTGTTGACGAAACGCCTCAAGTTCGCTTTCCTTAGCGGTCAGTTCAACTCCCGCCTGCTCCAACTGAGCCTTAGCCTCGGTGAGCTGTTGTTTTACGCTATCAAGCTCACTGCGAACGGATGCAAGAGATTCACCCTGTCTCTTATACACATCTCCGAGCCCACGAGACGCTCATGAATCTCGT